>JBFHGV010000015.1:0-15553 GCA_041582955.1 Arenibacter sp. | reverse complement strand
TGGGCAAATTGGGCATTTTCAGACAAGAAGCCATAGCCCGGGTGAATAGCATCTACCTCATTGTCCTTTGCCACTTTTATAAGGGCATCAATATCCAAATATGGTTTTAAAGGTTCATGATCCCCCCCAATCTGATAACTTTCATCGGCCTTATAACGGTGCAGGGAATACCGGTCCTCATAGGTGTATACCCCTACGGTTTTAAGTCCTATCTCTACACATGCCCTAAATATACGAATGGCTATCTCTCCCCTATTTGCTACTAATACCTTTTTAATTTTCACCCTTTAAAGTTTTAGAATTGCTCTGTTAGTACTATTTTACAAACATAGTATATTAGACCTAGGTCGACAATATGTTAAAAGCATATCTTTCAAAAAAATTGTTATAAATTAATATTTTAAATAAAAAAAAAGACCTTGGGTTAGAAACTTGACAATAAAGGATTATTATTCTAACTTTAGAGAAAGATAAAAATTATACACATGGGAAAAGGAGATAAAAAATCGAAAAGAGGAAAAATCATCAACGGAACTTACGGTACAAGGCGTAAGCGAAAAATTAAAAAAAGGCCAACCATAGAAGAAAAAATACTTCCAAGCAAGAAAAAATAGGGCTGAAACACCCCTAATCCCATCCCTAGTCGGCTACAAAATCAAGTAGCACATGGCCATCCTCTGAGATATTGAGCTCGTAGGTATAAAAACCCAATGGCAAAGGACTTTCCCCAACAAAATCTATTGGCTGCAAGACATAGGTATCCTCAGCTGCATTTATCCTGACATAAGAATAGGCATAGGCCGTTTCGTATTCCAAATATCCAGAATACTCGTCCGGCCCTATATTGTTATGTAGCTTATCCTCTGCACCTACTTGTACCGTATCATAGGCAATACTACTTACATTCCTGATCCTGATATGCACCTTATCCAGCTCGTCGTCCCGATCAGAACAACCTGCAGTAAATAATGCTATTAGTATCAAAAATGCCAAATGTCTCATATACAACCCATTTATAGTAAAGCTCATATTGCCAATAACGATATTTCCTTAAAAATATTCTAATGGTATGGCCACAAATGCCTCTATTGGGTTTAAATAGTGCAAGAATTTATCCCTCCCCAACAAATAGCAACTATCTAATGAACACCGGCTGGTTTTCCTTTACGGTATGCTCCTGGCTAAACATATAGCCTTCTAACTGGAATTCCTTAATATCCTCTACACTTTGGGCTCCAGAATCCAATATATAGCGCACCATAAGACCTCTTGCTTTTTTGGCAAAAAAGCTAATTACCTTTAAATTATCTTTTTTCCAATCCTTGAACACAGGAGATATTACAGGTACTTTCAGCTTTTTTTCATCTATGGCCTTAAAATATTCATTACTGGCCAAATTTAAAAATAGTTCACCTTCCTCCAGTTCGGAGTTCAATTGATCTGTGAGTTGATTTTTCCAGAATTCATACAGATTCTTGTTTCGCCCTATCTTTAGCTGAGTGCCCATTTCCAACCTATAGGGCTGTATAAGGTCCAAAGGCCTTAAGACCCCGTATAAACCGGAGAGAATCCTTAAGGATTGTTGCAGGTTTGCCAATTTAGCCGGGGAGATAGAGTAGGCATCCAAACCTTGGTACACATCTCCACTAAAGGCATATACTGCTTGCCGGGCATCCCCTGGGGTGAACGGTAGGGAAAACTGCTGGTTCCTTTCCCAGTTTAATTGCGCCAATTTATCGGAAATCCCCATTAACTCGGACAAGGCTTTTGGTTTTTTTTTGGATAAGACCTTGTTGATCTGTTCTGCTTCCTTTAAAAAAAATGGCTGAGAGAATTCTTCCGTCGGCAATTCACTATCAAAGTCCAAGGACTTTGCAGGGGATATCACTATTTTCATACTGTGTATATTTTAATAATGAGGTAAAAATAATCCGTGCTGACCGAATTACCTAACCCTATAAAATCTTGTTATTGATATCGATATAAATGAAACCTATTCTGGCTGACTGTTCTTGGCGTATTGTTGCCACTTCCCTATGCAGTTAGCCATATCCTCCGGTACTTCGGAATCAAACCTTAACATCTTTCCCGAAACAGGATGCACAAACCCCAGGGTCTTGGCATGAAGTGCCTGCCTGGGTAAAATTTTGAAGGCATTATACACAAACTGTTTGTATTTGGTAAAAGTGGTCCCCTTTAGCACTTTGTCTCCACCATAACGTTCATCATTAAAAAGGGTATGCCCAATATGCTTAAGATGCACCCTTATCTGATGGGTCCTACCTGTTTCCAGGATACAGGAAAGCAGGGTTACATACCCTAGGCGCTCCAACACCTTATAGTGGGTCACGGCCTCTTTCCCCTGTTCGCCCTCTGGAAAGACCTGCATCTGCAACCTGTTTTTGGGGTTGCGGCCTATATGCCCTTCAATGGTACCAGAGTCTTCCTCTACATTTCCCCAGACCAAGGCTACATATTCCCTCTCACTGGTCTTATCAAAAAACTGTTTCGCCAAATGGGTCATGGCCGCCTCGGTTTTGGCCACTACCAATAACCCAGAGGTATCCTTATCTATTCTATGAACCAACCCAGGGCGCTCATTACTGTTCTTTGGCAAATTATCTATATGGTACAAAAGGGCATTGATCAAAGTACCAGAATAGTTGCCATGCCCAGGGTGGACCACCATGCCGGCAGGTTTATTAACTACCAACAGCACCTCATCCTCATAGACTATATCCAAAGGAATATTTTCCGGTGTCAACAAAAGTTCATGAGGGGGGTGGGCAAACATGACACGAATATGGTCACCGGCCTTAACCTTGTAATTTTGTTTTACAATAGCCCCGTTAACCCATACGTTACCATCCTTTGCTGCTTGCTGAATTTTATTCCTAGTAGCGTTTTCTATAAAATTCATTAAAAACTTATCTACCCGTAATGGCTCCTGTCCTTTGGAGGCTGTAAAACTATGATGCTCAAAAAGATCCTCTTCACTCAAATCAAACTCGTCCCTTGCTTCCATATTTATTCTGATTCTGCCTTTATTTCGGACCTAGAGGTAATATTTCCATTACCGCACACTAATTCTATTTTTGATGTTTTGGGCAGCTTGTCCCCCGGAGAAATATACTTTCCTTTATATTTTATATTATAGACCATATCCTTCCCCAATTCATCCACATAGGTAACCCGTTCTACTTCCAGACCAACCGCCTTGAGCATAGAGGTGGCATTCCTTTGGGTTACCTGTATAATGTTAGGTATGGTAACCTTTTTATAGCCAGAGGGGTTAACCGTGATATATATCTTTCTACTTTCCTTAACCTTACTGCCGGCGGCCGGGGTTTGATCTATAATGCTAAATCTAGGATAAGAAGGATTATAATTGGCAGAATCCAAAACCTCATAACGCAGTTTGGCCTTGTCTATCACACTCCTCATCTCGGTAACCGACAGTTTGGCCAGATCAGGAACTTCAACAAAGGTGCCATGGTTGGTGGTATTTTTTAACCATTGCATGGTAGCCACTACCAAAACAACGCTTACCACCAGTGCCAATAACAACTGTATCAAAAAAGTCTTACTTCCTAAAAATTTAAAAAAATTTCGCATAGTATAATTTCTTGTGGGGCAAAGATAGAAAACCGGAGGCTTTTTTCTTTACTTTGAATGAATGATATTTGCCCCATGGTTTTGCCTTCTAAAATAAATAGACCACAACAAAATAAAAATTGCCGCTTACACTATTAAAAACAGGCAGCAATAAAAATAAGAACATAGAAATGAAAAAGAACATTGCGATTATAATGGGCGGCTACTCCAGTGAGTATGAGATTTCCCTAAAAAGTGGTAGTGTAGTATACGACTATTTGGACAAGGAGAAATTTAACGCCTACCCCATACATATTTTTAAGGACCGATGGGTCTATGTAGACAGCAACCAACAGGAGCATAAATTAAACAAGGACAATTTCACGGTAAAAGTAGCCAATGAGACCGTGGCATTCCAGTGCGTTTTTAACGCCATACACGGTACCCCTGGCGAAGACGGACTAATGCAGGCTTATTTTGAGCTTTTGGGCATTCCGCAGACCTCATGTAATTATTATCAGGCCGCGCTCACCTTTAACAAAAGGGATTTGCTTAGTGTGTTAAAACCTTATGGTATTAAATCGGCCCCCTCCTTCTATATGAATATGGGCGACACGTATAATGCAGACAAAATAATAGAAAAAGTAGGATTGCCCTGTTTTGTGAAAGCCAACAAGGCAGGAAGTAGTTTTGGAATCAGCAAGGTTTACAAAAAGGAAGACCTGCCCATGGCCATTGAAAATGCATTTAAGGAAGACGATGAAATATTGATTGAATCTTTCTTGGAAGGTACGGAGGTTTCCGTTGGTGTAATAACCTATAAGGGCAAAACCAAGGTTTTGCCTATCACGGAAATTGTTACCGACAATGATTTTTTTGATTACGAGGCCAAGTACCAAGGTAAATCCCAAGAAATTACACCGGCCCGCTTAACAGAGGTACAGCAACAAAAGGTTACAGAATGGGCAAAAAAGGCATATGAAGTGCTTAAAATGAAAGGGTTTTCCAGAAGTGAGTTTATTTTTATAGACGATGAGCCCTATATGCTGGAAATGAACACAACTCCCGGGCTAACCAAAGAGAGCATCCTACCACAACAGGCTAACATTGCCGGCATATCCCTATCCCAGCTCTTTGAAAGTGCTATATGGGAAGCTTTGGGAGAAAATTACGACATTTAACAACAAGCCAAACGCATTTTTTTTGTGTTAAGATGCCTTTAATAACTAATTTCTGACTATGTTTATAGAAACAGGTCTATGACAACTATATTTACATGTTAATGAAAAGACGCGCCATCTTTCCAGGATCTTTTGACCCCTTAACCCTAGGGCACTACGACATAATACACAGAGGGATAACACTATTTGACGAACTCATAATTGCCATTGGGGTCAACACGGACAAACAATATATGTTTTCCTTGGAAGAACGCAAACGCTTTATATCGGAAGCTTTTAAGGACCTACCACAAATAACCGTACTTACCTATCAAGGCTTAACGGTTGACTTTTGCAAAAAAGTAAATGCGGGGTTCATATTGAGAGGGCTTAGAAATCCGGCTGATTTCGAATTTGAAAAAGCCATAGCCCACACCAACAGAAAGCTCTCGGAAATAGAAACCGTATTCCTACTTACCTCCTCCGGTAAGTCCTATATTAGCTCCTCAATTGTAAGGGATGTTATAAGAAATGGGGGGGATTACTCCGGATTGGTTCCAAATTCGGTAAGACCAACATAAATTAACACCCAATTGTTGGTTAAAACGGTTTTTCCTACACTGGGTTTATAACATTATGAAAACTACGGCACCCATGATTATACCCAAACCTTTTGCAACAGTATGGTGAAAAAAAATTCAGTATTCAGTCATTACACAACTATTTTCGGTCTATTCACAACAATCTATTCGCAGAGTAAAACAATCTAGGTACTATTGTAGGAAAATGCAACGGATGATAAAGAACACCCCCATCTTATCCAATGAGTTCCTGATAAAACAGTTACCCATATCTACTGTTTTTATTAATCGGGAATCCAGAGTTGTACTTGCGTCAGATAAATGGGCCGAAGATTTCAACTTTCAAGGAAAGGATTACATCGGAAAAACCATATACGAATTGTTCAACAAAACAAGCGGCAAGTGGGCCAAAATCCTTGAAAGTTGCTTTGAAGGAAAATTTCCAGAACCTGAAATTGAATCTATATTAACTATAAACTCACAAGAGATATGGTTTGAATGGACAAGCACTCCTTGGTATGACGAACAAGAAAACATTATAGGGGCCATTGTACAAACCGAAAATGTAACAGACAGGGTTAAAACGGAGCTAAAGCTGGAAAAGCTCCAGTTTCTTCAAAAAGAAACTACAGAGCACGGTAAATTGGGTACATGGGAATACAATAAACTTCAGGATAGCTTCAGCTGTTCACAAATGATCAGGACCATCCTTGAGGTGGATGATGACTTTGATTTAAATATAGATAACATTGTAGAGTTTTATAAGACGGGATATAACAAAAACACCATTTCCATGGCTATCTACAATGCTAGGGAGAAAAACACCCCCTTTAAGGAAAAATTACAGATTATTACCGCCAATGGAAACGAAAAATGGGTTAATGTTTCAGGGATGCCCTTGTTTAAAAATGGGGAATATGTAGCACTTCTTGGAATTGTTCAGGATATTACGGATTTTGTACTAAAGGAACAAAAAACCAAGGATAACGAACACCTTCTTAAAACACTCATCAACAACTTACCCCTCCAAATTTATATCAAGGACATACAGTCTAAAAAACTGTTGGCCAACAAGTCGGAATTAAGTTTTTTGGGAATAAAAGACGAAAATGATATTATAGGAAAGGACGACTTTGATCTATACGACAAAGCTACAGCCCAAAAATTCAGGGATGAGGATGTGGAAGTTATGATTTCACAAATCCCGATGTTGAACAAAGAACTTAGCTACAGAAACCCAGATGGCTCCGTAACTACTTTTTTAAGCTCCAAAATCCCACTAAAAGGAGATAATGGCGAAGTAAACGGCATTGTTGGTATTTCCATGGATATTTCCGAACAGAAACAAAAGGAACAAGAACTTAAGGATTTAATATCCGTAACCTCCTCCCAAAACAAAAAGTTGATTAATTTTGCCCATATTGTTTCACATAATTTAAGGTCCCACTCTGCCAATTTTGCCATGTTATTGGATTTCTTGGCCCACGAAAAAGATAAAGAGGAAAGGTCTAGAATTATGGAAATGCTATCAGAATCTTCCAAAAACCTAATGGAAACACTTCATAATTTAAATGATATTGTAGCCATTAACACGGAATCGAACATAATAAAACAGAAAGTCAACCTAAATACCAATATAAACAAGGTACTAAATAAATTAAAACCACAGCTAGATAAGAACAGGGCCACTATTATAAGTGAGATATCTGATGACGTAAACTTAAATGTTGTTCCGTCTTTTTTGTTGAACATATTGGAAAATATTGTTAGCAATGCTATCAAGTACAGAAAACCACAACTAGACCCTGTAATAAAATTTAGTTTAAACTATGTACAAAATTATACCGTTCTAAGTATAGAGGATAATGGATTGGGGTTGGACACAAAGAAATACGGACACAAACTATTTGGAATGTACAAGACCTTCCACGGAAACCCAGACGCAAAAGGACTGGGACTATACATTACAAAGAATCAGATAGAGGCCATGCAGGGCAAAATAAATGCCACCAGTCAAGTTGGCAGCGGAAGCACTTTTAACTTATACTTTAATGAAAAAAATTAATTCAATTTTCATTGTAGACGATGACCCGATCACTGTATACGGGATTAAAAAAATACTCACTTCGGTGGCGCAGTGCAATACTATTTTTGAATTTAAAAATGGTCAAGTTGCCATTGATCAGATAAAAAAAATGGTCTTGGAAAATTCAGAGCTTCCCGAATTGATCTTTCTGGACATCAATATGCCTATAATGGATGGTTGGGAATTTCTGGAGGATTTTGTAAAACTCCCCATAAAAGACACTATCAACATAAATATTGTAACCTCCTCCATTGACCAGTACGATAAAGACAGGGCCGAAGATTTTAAATCCCTAACCCATCATTGCATCCAATTCAACAGCAAACCTATTAAAAGGTCCGAAATTGAAGAAATTACCGAGATAGTCTCAGTTTAATACCCCATTTTGCCTAACTTTGGGGGTGGTACAAATTACCAAACAGCCGCTACTAGGGCACCTGGCCCCAAGTAAACTCTGGTTTTCAAAGTTTAATCAACGGCAATTTTATCTTTAAACAGTAAACTATTATATCGTGAGGCTTCTGATAGGACTACTTCTGATACTTTGTCAATTTTCCTGTGAGACGAAGAAAAAAAGAAAGGTTGAACATATTAAAACTGTTTTTGAAAAAAGCCAAGGCCAAGAAACAGCCACCTATCATGAAACCATAGACTTTTACATTCAACTCGCAAAAGAATTCCCGGAAATCAATATTCAAATTATTGGCAATACAGACAGCGGTCTTCCATTGCATATGGTAACCTTTAATCCTGATGCCGATTTCAACTTTCAAAAAATTGGCAGAGCCAAAAATATCCTATTGATCAACAACGGGATACATCCAGGTGAAAGTGATGGCATAGATGCCACTATGCAACTATACCGGGACCTGGCCCTAAAGAAAATAACCCCACCAAAGCATACCGTGGTTACAGCCATCCCCATCTATAATGTTGGCGGCTCCCTAAACAGAAATTCCACCTCCAGGGCCAACCAAAACGGACCCAAGTCCTATGGATTCAGGGGCAATGCCAAAAATTATGATCTCAATAGGGATTTTATTAAAGCCGACACCAAAAACACCCTGACTTTTGCCCAAATCTTTCACTTGGTAAAACCCGATATTTTTATAGACAACCATGTGAGCAATGGGGCAGATTACCAATATACCCTTACCCACCTATTTACCCAACACAACAAATTGGGAGGGGAACTGGGAACTTACCTTCATAAAGAAATGATGCCTACACTTGAAAAGGCCTTATTGGAGGCTCACTGGGACATTACACCTTATGTAAACGTCTTTAACGAACTACCTGAAAATGGATTCACCCAATTTATGGATTCACCCAGATATTCTACCGGGTATACCAGTCTATGGAATACCCTTGGGCTAATGGTTGAAACACATATGCTTAAACCCTACAAACAAAGGGTAGAAGGGGTATATACCCTCATGACAAAAATAATTGAAATTTCTGATAGGGACTATGAGAAAATAAAAAGGCTTAGGGAGCGAACTTTTGAAGCCTATTTGGAAAAACAAAACTACCCCATACAATGGGCCATAGACACCACCAAAACAACCACAATTCAATTTAAAGGCTATGAAGCCGATAGATTTACTAGCCAAGTTACCGGTTTTCCCCGCATAAAATACAACAGGGAAAGACCCTACACAAAAGAAGTTGATTACCACAACTATTATACCTACACCCATGAGGTGGAAATTCCAAAAGCCTACATCATAAAAAAAGGTTGGGACAAGATCATAGATTTGTTGACCATAAACCAAATAGACTATGAGATACTTAAGGAAGACACCACTATTGCGGTAGAGTCCTACAAAATAAAAAGCTACGAAACATTTAAAAGTCCGTACGAGGGCCACTACCCCCATTTTAACACTAAAGTGACAAGCACAAAAACAAGTACAAACTTCACGGCCGGGGATATCATAGTACCCACCAACCAAAAGGGTATGCGATACTTATTGGAGACCTTGGAACCAGAAGCCACCGATTCTTTCTTTAATTGGAATTTCTTTGATGTTATCTTACAGCGAAAAGAAGGGTTTTCTCCCTATGTCTTTGAGGATATAGCCTTGGATATACTAACTAATGACCAAGACCTTAGAAAAGAATTTGAAGAAAAAAAAGAAATGGACAGTACCTTTTCTGCTAATTGGTACAACCAATTGGATTGGATTTACAGGCACTCCAAATACTATGAACCACAACACATGCAATACCCTGTTTACCGTATTTTAAAGGACTAAATCCTTAATCCTTAAATAGGATTTTTATATTGGCATAAGAATTTTCCAGGGCTTTTTTAATTTTGTCCGGCCCTTTCCACTTTACTTTTTCTATTCCTTCACTGGCCTCGCCTACCAGTTCGCCTTTATAATTGGTCTTCATTGCAAACCAATGGACTTCCTTTAACTTATAACTGCCATTTCTCTTAAACAGGTGATATGTGGTCCTTAGAAAATTTTCAATCTTAAGACCTTTTACCCCAGTCTCTTCCTCTACTTCCCTCAGCGCACATTCCTCTATGGTCTCGCCTTTATCCAATTTCCCTTTGGGAAGGTCCCATTTATCATTTCTATAGATAAAAAGTACCTTGCCCTCCTTATTTGTCACAACACCACCGGCTGCAACCACTAAGGGTATTTTCTTTGAGAATTTCTTTAATATCTCTTCGTGGTTGGGGTGATAAATAAATGCCTTCTTCAATTTCTTGTTGGCCAAAGAGTCTATTGCCTCGTTGATGGCAGATCCATTTAACAAAAAATATTTACTATTTGCGGTATCCGATAATTTATTTGTTAAAATCAGAGGTAACTCATTAACAAAAACTTTATACATTTGCATCATGGTTTTAGATAAAGACACTGCTAAAAAAACTGCCGAGCTTCTGCTGCAAATTAATGCAATAAAGTTGGAACCTGAAAATCCATTTACATGGGCATCGGGATGGAAATCTCCAATTTATTGTGATAATAGAATAATACTCTCATATCCAAGCATTAGAAATTTTGTTAGGGAAGAAATGGCAAAACAAGTTGAGGCCCTTTATGGCAAACCGGATGTAATTGCCGGGGTAGCCACAGGGGCTATTGGTATAGGGATGCTGGTTGCCGAATATTTGGGACTGCCATTCATATACGTTAGGCCCCAACCCAAATCACATGGTCGGCAGAATCAGATAGAAGGGCATTTGGAGCCCAATCAAAACGTAGTGGTCATAGAAGACTTGATAAGCACAGGAAAAAGCAGCTTAAATGCCGTTGAGGCCCTAAAGAGCAGTGGAGCCAATGTAAAGGGCATGATTGCCATTTTTACCTATGGTTTTGCCGTAGCCACGGAAAATTTTAAAAACTACGGTATAGATCTACATACCTTGAGTGATTATGATCATCTTATACAACAGGCCTCGGATACAAATTATATCCAGGACAATCAATTAAAAACCTTATTGGAGTGGAAAACTGACCCCGCTACCTGGCAATCTTAGATTTATGTATTTAGAAGCACCAAAACAAACAGTAAGTAAAAGCAGTAAAGAAGTTTTTGATTTTCTAAATGATGTTAGGAATTTTAAAACCTTAATGCCAGAGAACATAAGCAAATTTGAAGTGATTAATGAGGACCGATTCTTGTTTGCATTAAAAGGAATGCCGGAAATTGTACTTCAAAAAAAACAGCAAACTCCACATTCCCAATTGGTACTGGGTGCGGCAAGCGACAAATTGCCATTTACCCTAACGGCAAACATTGCCGAATTAAATGCCAATGAAAGTGAGGTAGCACTGAGCTTTGAAGGGGAATTTAACGCTATGATGGCCATGATGGTAAAGGGCCCGATCACCAATTTCATTGGAACACTATCGGATAACCTATCCAAAATATAGCCCCACAGGCCTTTTGGAAGACTAGAACAATAGCCTAACCTCTTTTAGATCAAACTCCTGAACCACATCGTCTTCCTGCAAGATCAAGAGTTTACCCGCTCTAGTAACTCCCTTAATAAACCCCATAAACATTTCGCCTTCCCTGTTTTTAAACGTGGAAGGCTTATCTTTTCTAAACAGCAGCGACTCATAGCGTGAAAACAAATGATTTTCTTCATTTATTTTTTCTTTGAGAAAGATACCTAGATTATCAACTATCTTTTGAAGTAGCTCTTCCAAGGGCAATGTCCTGCCCAGCAATAATTTTAAAGAGGATACATTGGGCAGATTGGCAAAGGACAATTGATTTACATTTAACCCAATTCCGATAATGGAAGCCTGAATATTTTGTCCCGACAATATATTTTCTATGAGAATACCACAAATCTTAGAATGGCCTGACATAATGTCGTTTGGCCATTTTATCTTTAAATCAGGTACTTGCAGTTTAAATAATGTGTCATAAATAGCCAAAGACACAGCGATGTTCAACAAAAATTGCGCCCCTACCCCAAGATCCTTATTTTTATTTAAAACACTGAACGTTAGGTTTTTACCAGGATCTGAAACCCAACTTGTTCCCATTTGCCCACGCCCCTTTAATTGTTCATGTGCCATAACTACCGTAAAATCTTCCGGTATACCCGCAAGTAATAACTCCTTTAAATAGGCATTTGTGGAGTCCGTGGCATTAAGTTTGATTAATTGCATTTACAATCTTATGATTATTATATAATCTATTGTTAAAAACAATAGTTAAAAAAACAAAAAAATAATAACTTTGTACAAATTTAAATTTTTTGAATGCAGAAAAGGAAAAGTAGCACAGATGAATTAATTACCTTAATTTTAAGTGGTATAGAAGAAGTTAAAGGACTAGATATAAATTTACTTGATCTTAGAGATATTGAGAATACCGTTTGTGACTACTTTATTATTTGTAATGGTACTTCCAACACACATGTAAATGCCATTGTAGGCTCAATCCAAAAAACCGTTAGTAAAGCAATACAGGACAAACCTTGGCATGTAGAAGGTTCGGACAATGCTGAATGGATTTTAATGGACTACGTTAACGTAGTGGTACATGTATTTCAAAAACAAGTGCGAGAATATTATGACATAGAAGGACTTTGGGGAGACGCCAAAGTAACCTCAGTTGAAAGTAGCTTCAATCAGTAAAAAAAAATAATGGCAAAAGAAAATAATACAGGTCCCAAAAAACCAAAATTCAATACGTGGTGGATATATGGCTTAATTGCAATATTGTTAATTGGCTTTCAATTTTTCGGTAGTGGAAATTTCGCAAACACCAAAAAAGCTAGCACTTCGGAGTTACAGGAATACCTTAGGAATGGAGATATCAGAAAAATACTGGTAATCACCAACACCAGACAGGCTAAAATCTTTCTTACAGAAGAGGCCTTGAACAAAGAAGTTCACAAAGTTGTTGCTGACCAGCCTTTTTCCTTAACGGCCGGTGCAACTCCACAATACATAGTCAACTATGGAGATCAGCAGAATTTTGAGAACGAGATCAACGAAATAAAAAAGGAAAACAATTTAGATACTGAGCTCACCTACGACCAAGAGTCCAATGTACTTACAGAGCTACTCTTAACCCTGCTTCCATTTGTACTGATCATAGGTATATGGATTTATCTGATGCGTAGAATGTCTGGTGGTGCCGGTGGTGGTGCCGGTGGACAGATATTCAACATAGGAAAATCCAAAGCCAAACTTTTTGACGAAAAAACAGATACCAGAACCTCCTTTAAGGATGTTGCCGGACTGGAAGGAGCCAAAGAGGAGGTAGAAGAGATAGTTGAATTTTTAAGAAATCCCGACAAATACACCTCTTTAGGGGGGAAAATTCCTAAGGGTGCTCTCTTGGTAGGACCTCCAGGAACTGGTAAAACCTTATTGGCCAAAGCGGTAGCTGGTGAAGCCAAAGTACCTTTCTTCTCGCTTTCAGGTTCAGACTTTGTAGAAATGTTCGTGGGCGTAGGAGCTTCTAGGGTACGAGATCTATTTAAACAGGCCAAGGACAAATCACCCGCTATAATTTTTATAGATGAGATTGATGCAATAGGTAGGGCCAGAGGCAAGAATAACTTTACAGGATCCAATGACGAAAGGGAGAATACCTTGAACCAATTGCTGACAGAAATGGACGGTTTTGGCACCAATACCAATGTTATTGTATTGGCCGCTACCAACCGCGCCGATGTACTGGACAAAGCCCTTATGCGGGCCGGTAGATTTGATAGGCAGATTTACGTAGACCTCCCGGACATCAGGGAACGTAAAGAGATTTTTGAAGTACATTTAAGGCCCATTAAAACCGCCGAAACACTGGATCTTGACTTTTTGGCCAAACAAACTCCCGGGTTTTCAGGGGCAGACATAGCCAATGTTTGTAATGAGGCAGCGCTGATCGCGGCCAGAAAAGAGAAAAAAGCCGTTTCTAAGCAAGACTTTTTGGACGCCGTGGATAGAATAGTTGGCGGTCTGGAGAAAAAGAACAAAATTATTACTCCAGGCGAAAAAGAGACCATTGCATATCACGAAGCCGGACACGCCACAGTGAGCTGGATGTTGGAACATGCCGCACCATTGGTAAAGGTTACCATTGTACCAAGGGGACAATCCCTAGGTGCTGCCTGGTATCTACCCGAAGAAAGACTCATTGTTCGCCCAGAACAAATGAAAGATGAAATGTGTGCCACCCTAGGAGGGCGAGCTGCCGAAAAGGTGATTTTCAATAAGATCTCAACAGGAGCACTAAGCGATTTGGAGAAAGTAACAAAACAGGCTAGGGCAATGGTAACCATATACGGTCTTAATGACGAGATTGGAAACTTAACTTATTACGATTCCTCCGGACAAAACGAATACGGGTTCTCCAAGCCATATAGTGAGCAAACGGCATTGACCATAGATAAAGAGATTTCCAAACTTATTGAAGAGCAATACGCACGAGCCGTAGACCTATTGGCAGAAAACAAAGATAAACTTACCGAATTGGCTGAGCGTTTATTGGAAAAAGAAGTTATATTTAAAGACGATTTGGAAAAAATATTCGGAAAACGGCCTTTTGACAAAGACAAAGCACTTGAAGCCGAAGAAATAGCTAAGAAAAAGAGCAAAGAGAATATTTCTGAAACGGAAACGGAAACAGAAACAGAAAAATAAAACTGAAAATAATTCGTTGTTCCCTTAAAAGGGGCACGTAGGGCGTTTTAAATATTAATGGGATTATTTGATAAACTTTTCGGGGGAGGCAAAAAAAAGGTTTCCAAGGAAACCGTGGAAACAAGAGGGCAACATATGCCCGACTTACACATTCCCGTTGATGAAAAATTTACCATTAATTTTAAGCATAACGGTGGTAAATTCCTCTATTGTGATTCCATTCAGGAGGTTTTTACCAATCTGGACAATATCATTATTGAGAATAAATGGCAAGATCAGACCTTTTTTTCAATGGATAAACGATTGGAAGATAAGTTTTCCAAACAGGAAATAAATTTTACCGATCGCCCCCAGAACAGCGAGATATTTTTTACTACTTGTGAACATTTAATCGCCCAAAATGGTTCCATTCTAGTATGCTCCAACCAGCTAAAAGAAAGAAAGCTAAACGAGCTCCCTTCTAATGTAATTGTTTTTGCCACTACAAGTCAGATGGTAGAATAAATTGTTGAAGGACTGAAAACAATAAAAAAGAAATACAAAAATGTTATACCGGCCAATATTACGACCATAAAGCATTTTCAACCAACAGCCGAAAATTCAGATGATTTCTTAACTTACGGAAGTAGTTCTAAAAACCTTTATCTTTTACTTCTGGAAGACCTATAACATGAGAGAAATTCTAAGGCGCTTACTTACAGGTGCAGTATATGTAATATTACTACTCTCTGCCGTATTTCTGAGTTCTGATGCGTTCGACTTTTTATTTATGACATTTGGACTCGCCTGTCTATATGAGTATAAACGTATGATAAAACTCCGGGGCTATCATATCTTTATAGCCTACTTGGCCTTATGGTGGGCATTTATATACCTTGTACAGGACAAGATCCTGATCAATATTTTGATGTTCATCACAATTAGCATTAATTTTATATTACTATATTATCTTTTTTCGGGGAAGGAAAAACTTTTTAATGGCTTTCAGAAATTTATAATAGG
>JBFHGV010000014.1:0-15654 GCA_041582955.1 Arenibacter sp. | reverse complement strand
ATGCCTTTGCCAGCGGATTCCTATACGGAATACTACAAGGATGGGGTTTAAAAAAGGCATGCCGAATGGGGAATGCCAGCGGTGCGCAAGTGGTAACCAAAAAGGGTTGTGCCAACTTTATGCCAACCCTAGAGGAATCTTTGAAATTTATAGACGAAAAGGGCGGATTTTAAATATAGAACCATGAAGACAAAAAGACTTACGGTGGCTCAAGCTACCATAGAATATTTAAAAAATCAATATGTGGAGCGCGATGGCGTTCAGAACAAATTTTTTGCTGGCTGCTTCGGAATTTTAGGTCACGGAAACGTGGCAGGTATAGGGCAGGCCTTGCATCAACATTTAGATTTCCCATATTACGTAGCGAGGAACGAACAGGGCATGGTGCACACAGCAGCAGCTTTTGCCAAAGTAAAGAATAGGTTGCAAACCTTTGTCTGTACATCCTCTATTGGCCCGGGAGCTACCAATATGCTTACCGCTGCAGCGGCGGCAACTATCAATAGGATTCCGGTCCTTTTAATTCCGGGTGACATATTTGCCACCAGACAGGTTGCCCCAGTATTGCAGCAATTGGAATCCAATGTAACCCAGGACATATCGGTAAATGATTGTTTTAAGCCCGTTTCCAAATATTGGGACAGAATAAATAGGCCAGAACAGCTTATAACCTCCCTGCCCGAAGTAATGCGGGTACTTACCTCCCAGACCGAAACCGGGGCGGTTACCCTGTCCATACCTCAGGACGTGCAGGCCGAGGCATTCAATTTTCCTGTAGAAATGTTCCAAAAGCGTGTTTGGCATGTAGGCAGGACTATGCCAGATCAAACGTTATTGGCAAGGGCAATAGAGCAAATCAAAAAAAGTAAAAGACCTTTGGTCATTGCGGGTGGAGGTGCTATTTACAGCGATGCAACCGCAATTTTAAAAAAAATGGTGAATAGAACAGGGATTCCTGTGGCAGAAACCTTTGCGGGAAAGGGGGCTTTGGATTATAAAGAACCACAAAATCTGGGTGCAGCTGGGGTAACAGGAACACCAGGGGCCATAGCGATAGCAAAGGAGGCCGATCTGGTTATAGGGGTCGGTACAAGATATAGTGATTTTACTACCATCTCAAAATCCGCCTTTCAAGATCCCAATGTCCGTTTTATCAATATCAACATTACGGAGTTCGATTCCTTTAAACACGGAGCACTTCCTTTGGTAGGTGATGCCAAGGCCATTTTGGAAGTCTTGGATAAAGAACTGGCCGGTTTTGAGGTAAGCAAGGGGTACCGTGAAAAAGTAGAAAATTATAATAAAAGCTGGGATCAATTTGTAGCGGACATCTATGCCGAAAAGAATGAGGTGCCTGCATTTCAAGGAGAGGTGATCGGAGCTGTAAATTCCTTTTCAGACCCAGAGGATATAGTACTCTGTGCCGCAGGCAGCCTACCGGGGGACCTGCATAAATTATGGCGGACCAGAAACCCCAAAGGTTTTCATCTGGAATACGGTTATTCCTGTATGGGTTATGAGATTGCCGGTGGACTGGGAGCCAAAATGGCCCGTCCGGATAGCGAAATATATGTAATGGTGGGCGATGGTAGTTACCTAATGATGTCTCAAGAGATCGTTACCTCCATACAGGAAAAACGTAAACTGACCATTGTTTTACTCAATAACGATGGGTATTCCAGTATTGGTAGCTTGTCCAGCTCTTTGGGAAGTGAAGGTTTTGGGACCTATTACAGGTACCGGAACGAAGAGACCCAGCAATTGGATGGAGGCTTGTTGCCCATAGATTATGCGGCCAATGCGGCGAGTATGGGGGCCCATGTAATCAAAGCGGCCAACGTACGGGAATTGAATGCCGCACTGAAAAAGGCTAAGACCATAGCTAAAACTACAGTAATCTATATAGAGGTAGACCGTAAGAAGGCTGTACCCGGGTTTGCATGGTGGGACGTGGCCGTAGCCGAAGTATCGGAAAAAAGTGCAGTAAAGGAATCTTTGGAAACCTATAGGGAAAACAAGAAGACACAAAGATATTATTTATAGACCTTAACCAAGCCAATACTATGAATACCAATCTAATCATTATACTCACTTCCTTTGTTCTGTTTACCGGAGGGGTCGCTTTTTTTACATGGTACAGTCTGCGAAAGACCAATTTAGCCTCTATGGACGGTTATTTTTTAGGAGGTAGAAGTTTGTCGGGAATGGTTATTGCGGGTTCCATGTTATTGACCAATATTTCTTCGGAACATCTTATTGGAATGAACGGTAATTCCTATGTCAATGGTTTTATTGTCATTGCCTGGGAAGTTACTTCCTCTATCGCCTTGGTCATTGCGGCCATTTTCTTTGTACCCAAATATCTAAAGATGGGACTTACCACCATACCCCAATTTTTGGAAAATAGGTTTGATGGGGTTACTAGGACAATGGTGGCGGCCATACTCATATTTTCTTTCGTAGTAACCCTGCTTCCCATTGTACTCTACTCGGGAGCAATAGGTATAGAAAGTCTTTTTGGGGTTTCGGAAATCCTAGGTGTAGACAAGACCGAAGGCCTATGGGTTACCGTAGTTATTATAGGGGTCATTGGCTCTATTTATGCCATATTTGGAGGGTTAAAAGCAGTAGCATTGTCCGATACCATTAATGGCTTTGGACTTTTGTTGGGAGGGTTGCTGATACCTATTCTGGCCTTGATGGCCATAGGGGACAACAATGTTGTAGACGGACTGGTAAAAGTGTATAACTATGCCCCTGAGAAATTTAATGTGGTAGGGGCAAGGGATTCCGTATTGCCCATAGAAGTCCTCTTTACAGGTTTGATCATCAATCAACTTTATTTTTGGGGAATGAACCAAACCATAATCCAACGTGCTTTGGGAGCAAAAAACCTCAAGGAAGCGCAAAAGGGATTATTGATAACCGGTCTGTTTAAGATATTGATACCCTTGGTAATTGTACTGCCAGGTGTGATCTGTTACTATTATTTTCAGGACACCTATTTTGATGAGCAAGACACGGTATATCCCCAACTGGTAAAGAAAGTACTACCGGTGTGGTTGATCGGTTTTTTTGCGGCCGTGATCATGGGAGCTGTGCTGAGTACTTTCAATTCTGTGCTGAATTCGGTGGCCACCTTATTTAGTGTGGATATTTATAAAAAGCATATCGCTAAAAATGTTAGCGATATAAAACTGGTACGGATAGGGAAGGTAACCTCCGCTATCCTTGCGGTAACGGCCATTTTTGCAGCCCCAATGGTGGCCAATGCCTCAGATGGGTTGTATCAATTGCTGCAAGAACTCAACGGGATATTTTTTATTCCCATAGCCTCTATTCTATTGGCAGGTTTCTTTATGAAAAAAGTCTCTGCCATGGGAGCTAAGGTAGCCCTGATATTTGGACTTGGTTTCTATGTTTTTATGACATGGGGCTATACCAGTCACGGGATCCACTTTGTGCATTTATGGGGAATAGAGTTTTTGCTAAACGTGGCCATAATGTATTCGGTCTCCCATTTTTATCCTAATCAGAATAAATATGAAATTACCGATGTGGGGGCGGTTAATCTCAAATCATGGAAATACACCATTCCAATGTCTATTGGGTTGTGTGCTGTTACCATTATAATTTATGCCTTGTTATGGAACAATAACTAAGAGGGCAATAAGGAACAATAACATTTAATACTATACAAAATGGAATTACTAAAAAATTATATCGATGGAGTTTGGACCTCTAGCATTGCTAAAGAGTCCATAGATGTTGTAAACCCCGCCACTCAGGAAGTTTTGGCAAAGGTACCTTATGGCAAGGAAACTCAAAAAGATGTTGATAAGGCTGTTGATGCGGCTTCAAAGGCTTATAAGGAATGGCGTAATGTGCCCGTATTAAAAAGGGTGCAGGTGCTATACCGATTAAAAACTTTAATGGAAAACAATAGGGAGGATCTGGCCGAAATCATTACCAACGAATCCGGAAAAACCTATGGGGAGTCGGTTGGGGAAATTCAAAGGGCTATAGAGAATATTGAGGTAGCATGTGGGACGCCCATGTTGATGGCGGGCGATGTTATAGAGGATATTGCTTCGGGTATAGATGAAATGATGATCAGGCAGCCTGTTGGGGTAGCGGCCTGTATCACACCTTTCAACTTTCCCAGTATGATTGTTTTTTGGTTTCTTCCCTACGCCATTGCCACAGGGAACGCCTTTGTGGTAAAGCCATCTGAAAAGGTTCCTATGACCATGATGAAGATTTTTGAGTTTATAGACCAATTGGATATACCAAAAGGTTTGGTCAGTCTGGTACATGGGGGGAAAGATTCGGTAGATGCCATTTTGGACCATCCATCTGTTAAGGCAATCAGTTTTGTGGGCAGTACCCCGGTGGCAAGGTATATTTATTCCAAAGGGACTGCCAATGGAAAGCGGGTGCAGGCGCAAGGTGGAGCTAAAAATCCGGTTGTGGTATTGCCCGATGCGGATATAGAAATGTCGACTAAAATTATAGCCGATTCCGTATACGGATGTGCAGGTCAACGTTGTTTGGCAGCTTCAACCATCATTACCGTGGATGATCAAAAAAGACATATTAAAGATGCCCTGTATGAGACCGTAAAATCCAGGACTACTGGATATGGCTTGGATAAGAACGTTAATATGGGGCCAGTAATTACTCCGGAGAGTAAATCAAGGATTACAGGACTTATCCAAAAAGGGGTTGATGAAGGGGCTAAATTGCTTTTGGACGGTAGAAATGCCTCCATTTCAGGGTATGAGAAAGGAAACTTTCTAAACCCCACTATATTGGAAGACGTGGCCTTGGACAAGGAACTTATTGGAACCGAGATATTTGGTCCTGTAATGAGCCTGATATCCATGAAGAATATAGACGAGGCCTTAAAATTTGTCAATAGCGGCAATTATGGCAATATGGCCTGTTTGTTCACTGGTAGTGGTGCTAATGCGAGGAGGTTTAGAAATGAGGCCGACGCCGGAAATATAGGAATTAATATAGGGGTGGCCGCACCAATGGCCCAATTCCCATTTAGCGGTTGGAAGGATAGCTTTTTTGGAGATCTTCACGGGCAGGGAAAACACGCTATCGAATTTTTTACGCAGACCAAGGTGGTCATAGAAAGATGGCCCAACATATGGTCCAGAAAATTTTAATAGGTATAGCATGATGAAAATCGCAAATGCCCCATGCTCATGGGGCGCATTGGAATTTGACCTGAAAGAAAAATCCGAAGAGATTGGTTTTGAACAGGTATTGGATGAAATAAAGGAAACAGGATACATAGGGACAGAATTGGGAGATTGGGGCTATATGCCTACCAGCCCCGAGCTCCTGAAAGCTGAACTGGACAAGAGAGAGCTGGCCTTGTTGGGCGCCTTCGTGCCCGTTGCCATGGCCAATGCGGACAAGCATGGAGCTGGTGTGAATTCCGCCCTCAAGGTGGCAGAACTTATGTATAAAGCGGGGTATAAGGATGCATTAATTGTATTGGCAGATGATAATGGTTCCGTTCCGGAACGCACTAAAAATGCAGGAAGGATCACAGCTTCCATGGGTCTTTCGCATGAACAATGGCAAGTGTATGCCGCAGCTGCAGAAATGATTGCCAAGGCCGTTAAAGAGGCTTATGGCCTGCGTACGGTTTTCCACCATCATTGCGCCGGCTATGTGGAAACCCCTGAGGAAGTAGATAAGCTTATGACTTTGACCGATCCGGATGTACTGGGATTGTGTTTGGATATGGGGCATTACGCATTTGGTGGTGGGGACCCTATGGAAGCCTTGCAAAAGTACGGGGATAGAATATGGCATGTACATTTCAAGGATTATAGCCCCAAGGCCGCCAAGGCATCGCGGGAGGCCAATGGGGATTACTTTGACGCGCTTAAACGAGGAGTGTTCTGCGAATTGGGCAAGGGCGCTGTGAATTTCCAGGGCGTGGTAAAACTGCTGGAGCAAATGGGGTACAAGGATTGGATCGTAGTGGAACAGGATATATTACCGGGGATGGGGAATCCAAAAATATGTGCCCAAGCCAATAGGGATTATATAAAATCCCTTGGGCTTTAGCTAAAAAACTATCAGGTAACGATTATAAAGAAATATAAAACAATGACAAAAGTTAAATTCGCCGTAGCAGGATTGGGAAGGATAGGAACGATCCATCTAAACAACCTTCTTCAAATGGACCAGGTGGAAGTGGTTGCTGTAATGGATCCCATGGAGGATTGTCAGGAATATGCAAGGGAAAGAAATATACCCCATATCACCAGTACCTACGGGGAACTGCTGAATAGTGCCGAATTCGATTCTGTTGTAATCTGCTCCCCAACCAACACCCATGCAGATTATGTGGAAATGGCCGCAAAGGCTGGAAAGCACGTTTTTTGTGAAAAACCGTTGGACCTATCCATGACCAGGGTCGTGGAGGTTTTAAAGGTGGTTGAAGCAACCAATACAAAGCTTATGTTGGGGTTTAACCGCAGGTTTGATAAAGAATTTAGAAAGGTTCGTGACCTGGTAAAGGAAGGGGCCGTAGGACAGCCCCACTTGGTTAAGATTACCAGTAGGGATCCCGGGGCCCCACCCATCAGCTATATAGAAAAGTCCGGGGGACTGTTTTTGGATATGACCATTCATGATTTTGATATGGCCCGTTTTGTGGTAGGCAAGGAAGTAGAGGAGGTCTATGCCAAAGGAGCAGTGCTGGTAGATTCGGCCATTGGGGAGGCAGGGGATATAGATACAGCAGTAGTAACCCTTACCTATACCGATGGAACCATGGCCGTTATAGACAATAGTAGGCAGGCCGCATATGGGTACGACCAAAGAATAGAAGTTTTTGGCTCCAAGGGCATGGCACAGGCAGACAACAATTATGAAAACTCGCATCGCCTATATACAAATAAGGGAATCCATGGGGCACTTCCCCTTCACTTCTTCTTGGAGAGATATGCTGAAGCGTATAAGGCGGAGATGGCAGACTATGTACAGAGTTTGGTAAAGGAAGAAGCTGTGCCCGTTGATGGTAAGGACGGACTGTACTCCCTGCAAATAGGATTGGCGGCCATAAAATCGCTAAAGGAAAAAAGACCGGTGCGTATTGATGAAATTAAGTTGTGAACCTCTTATTATCTAAGGTTCTAAACTAACCTATTTTAAGAATTTTTTAGTCTATAGGGCAAATCATTATTAAAACCATAGAAAAGGTAATTTTCTATGGTTTTTTGATTAAATATATGGAATATATGTTCGGTTTTCAAGGGGTTGTTTTTTTCAATTCATTGTATATTAGACAACAACATAGTCCAACCAAAAACCTGATTAACAGATATGAGCAAAGGCGTGAAGTACAAGAAAATGGATAAATCCTATTTTGAATCCAGGGAACTAAAGCGCCATGCCGGGGTGTGGTCCCTATGGGCCTTGGGGGTTGGAGCTGTAATATCAGGGCATTTTTCCGGGTGGAACCTAGGCTTGGCCTCTGGGGGTTGGGGCGGTATGTTTATTGCTACCTGTATTGTTGCTATTATGTATGTTGGGCTTACCCAGAGTGTTGCGGAAATGTCGCCCGCCTTGCCGCATACCGGTGGGGCTTATTCTTTTGCCCGATCGGCCATGGGGCCTTGGGGCGGATTTTTTACGGGCCTGGTAGAGAATCTGGAGTTTATCCTTACCCCAGCCGTCATTGTGTTCTTTCTTAGTAATTATATGCAGGGCATTTTTGGGACCTCTCCGGAGGTGTTGCCCTTATGGTGGTTTGGGTTTTATACCATTTTTACCCTATTGAATATTGTTGGTGTGGAACTCTCCTTTCGTTTTACCGTGGCACTAACCTTATTGGCATTGGGATGTTTGGGCATTTTTTGGGTGTCCTCCATAGGAAATACCGATTTTACCACCTTTGCCTTGGATATTAAAGCCGGTGCCGATGGCAAGGCAGAATACCTGAAAGGTGGCGGAGGTTCACTATTTCCTATGGGTTGGGAAGGAGCCCTCAAGGCTATGCCCTTTGCCGTATGGCTGTTCCTGGCAATAGAACAATTGCCATTGGCCGCAGAGGAATCTGTAGATCCCAAAAAAGATATGCCCAAGGGGTTGACCTATGGTATTGTTACCTTAATTATATCGGCATTTTTAATTCTATGGCTTAATGCCTCCATACCTTTGGGTTCCTATGCGTTATCACAATCCGGGGAGCCATTGCTTGATGGATATAAGGTGCTGTTTGGGGATAATATTGCAAAGCTTTTGGCATTGGTAGCTTCCATAGGGTTGTTGGCCTCGTTCCATACCATCATTTTTGCGTTTGGAAGACAAATATATTCCCTGTCCAGGGCTGGATATTTTCCAGTAATATTATCCTTGACCCATAGTAAACGAAAAACACCCTATACCGCACTTATCCTTGGGTCGGTAATTGGCTTTACCGTGTTAATGGTCACAAAATTCCTGGCCGGTGAAGCGAGTGAAGTCTTTGTGGGGGGAGCCTTATTGAACATAGCCGTTTTTAGTGCCATGCTGTCCTATATTTTGCAATGTGGATCTTTTTTAATACTGAGGAAGGATAAGCCGGAGCTAGAAAGACCGTACGTTAGTCCACTTGGGAAGCTTGGAGCTTGGACCACTATATTTTTAGCCAGCGTTATCATTTATTTTCAATTACAGGACCAGTCGTACAGAACGGCAGTATTTATATCCATAGGCTACTTGATCATTGGCTTGATCTACTTTGGACTAAAGGGCAGACATAGATTGATTCTTTCTCCAGAAGAGGAATTCGCCCTTGAGCATGAAGCAGAAAAAGCTTTGGTTAAAAACTGAAATTTATACGCTTTGATCCTTGTGAAGCATTATTTTTAGGGAAGCTGTTTTTTTTGAGGATAGGGATGAATCTTTTTTATTAAATTGAGTATAAGGCCAATAACCAATATAAACTAAACCACATCTAATGGAAGAAACAAAATGGAACGTCAATTCGGTTACAGAATATATTAAGGAACATCAAATTGAAAATATAAAGTTGGCCGTGGTTGACATAGATGGTGTTCTTCGCGGCAAATACGTAAATGCAAAAAAGTTCCTTTCGGCCTTGGACAAGGGTTTTGGGTTTTGCAATGTGATATTTGGTTGGGATTCCAATGATGTGTTATATGATAAAGATTCCTTTACCGGTTGGGCAGATGGTTTTACCGATGCCAATGCTGACATAGATGCCAGCACTATGAGGTTATTGCCCACGGAGGATCATAAATCGGTTATCTTTCTGGTCGATTTTTCAAAAAGTGATGCGGCAGCGGTATGCCCCAGATCCCTGCTTAAAAGGACATTGGACAGGTTAGGGAAGCTTGGCTATAAGGCTACAGCAGCCTTTGAGTTTGAGTTTTTTCTTTTTAACGAAACCCCTAAATCCATACGGGATAAGAATTATAACCAATTGGAGCCCATGACCCCTGGTAATTTTGGGTATTCTATATTGCGTAATTCAACCCATGCCAACTATTACCATGAGATAATGGCGCTGGCCCGGGAAATGGATATGCCCTTGGAGGGTCTGCATACAGAAACTGGCGCGGGAGTACTGGAAGGTGCCTTGGAATATACAGGGGCACTAAGGGCGGCCGACAATGGAGCCCTGTTCAAAAATTTTATTAAAGTCTGGGCGCAACAACGTAATTTAATGGCCAGTTTTATGGCCAAATGGTCTGCAGACTACCCAGGACAGTCTGGACATATTCACATCTCCCTGCAAAATAAGGAGGGTTCGTCTGCCTTTTATGATGGCGATAAAAAGGATGGGATGTCCAATGTAATGAGATGGTTTATTGGTGGGCAACAAAAATTAATGCCGGAGCTATTGGCAATGGTGGCATCTACCTGCAATAGCTATACCCGACTCATCCCAGGGTTCTGGGCGCCAACCGATGCTTCTTGGGGAGTGGATAATAGGACTTGTGCGCTGCGGGCCATTCCGGGTTCCCCAAAGTCGCAAAGAGTAGAATATAGGGTGTCAGCGGCAGATATTAATCCATATTTGGCTTTGGCCGCAGCCATTGGTTCCGGAATATGGGGCATAGAACATAAAATAGAGCCTACCAAGGATGTAGTGGGCAATGCTTATGATGTAGATTTTCCGAAAGAACTTCAGCTGCCAAGGACGCTTACCCAAGCGGCGGAAAAGTTTAAAAAATCGGATATCGCCAGGGATTTGTTCGGCAACAAATTTGTAGATCACTACGCCTATACCAGAATATGGGAAGACCAACAACAGCTGGCAGCGATTACCGATTGGCAATTAAAACGTTATTTTGAAATTATATAGACAATGATAAATACCATTTCACCAATAGACGGTTCCATTTATTATAGTGCGGCGGAACATGGTCCCAAGGACATAGATCAAGCGCTAATAAAGGCAAAGTCGGCCTTTGCCTCTTGGTCTGCCCTAACTATACCGGAACGCGCAAAATATATCACATCCTTTGTAGATGCTGTAGTACAGGATAAAGAGGAGATTGCCCATGAGATTACATGGCAAATGGGTAGGCCTTTAAGTCAGTCTCCAGGAGAGATTGTTGGTTTTGCGGACCGAGCCCATTACATGATAGGCATTGCCGAAGAAGCTCTTAAGGGCCATAGTGTAGCAGACGAAAGCCATGACAGGAGATGGGTAGAACGTGTGCCCATTGGCGTAGTTGGTGTATTGAGTCCTTGGAACTACCCCTTTCTAACATCCGTGAATGCCATTGTTCCTGCATTAATGGCGGGAAATGTGGTGATATTAAAGCATTCTTTTCAAACGCCCTTGGTTGCAGAACGCTATGCCAAGGCAGCAGATAAGGCCGGGCTGCCACAGGGTGTGTTTCAAATATTGCACCTGAATCATAAAAACACGGCCCAATTGATATCGGATATCCGTATGGACGGGGTCTTCTTTACAGGATCGGTACAGGGCGGAATTGCAGTCCAGAATTCATTGACCAATAAATTTATACCCTGTGGCTTGGAGTTGGGAGGGAAAGATCCGGCTTATGTAATGGCCAACGCCAATTTGGAAAAGAGTATAGAAAGCTTGGTGGATGGGGCCTTCTTTAATAGCGGTCAATCCTGTTGTGGCATTGAAAGAATCTATGTGCACGAATCCCTATATGATAAGTTTGTTGATGGATTTGTAGCCTTGACAAAGCAATACCAATTGGGAAACCCCTTGGATGTAGGGACCACTTTAGGTCCGATGGTGAAGACCGATGCGGCCAATTATGTTAGAAATCAAATACAACAGGCGGTTGCTAAAGGCGCTAAGTCCTTGGTTGGGGAAAGCTTGTTCAAAGCTTCCAAAAAGGGAACGCCCTATCTGTCTCCCCATGTATTGGTAGACGTAGACCACAGTATGGAGCTTATGATACAGGAGAGTTTTGGACCTGTTGTGGGGATTATGAAGGTGGCCAACGATGAGGAGGCCATTGCGCTGATAAACGACTCACAGTATGGGCTAACCGCTTCCCTATGGTCTGCAGATATGGACAAGGCCACAGAATTGGCTAGGCAGATTGAAACGGGAACCGTATTTATGAATCGCTGTGATTACTTGGATCCTGCCCTGGCATGGACCGGGGTCAAGAATTCCGGAAAGGGTGTTACCCTATCCAAAATTGGCTACGAACATGTAAGCAGGGTAAAGTCCTTTAATTTTAGAAAAGGGGAATAGGAAGTTAATAATCATTTTACTGAATTTAAAAAAAAAGAACTAATGCTATTGGCAAATACAAATTGGAATTATCCTACCACCGTCTGGTTTGGAAATGGTAGAATTAAAGAGTTGGAGCAGGCATGCAAGGAATTGGGGATTAAAAACCCGCTTTTTGTAACCGATGAAGGTCTTGTAAAGTTGGACATTGTTGAAAAAACCTT
The DNA here is from genome assembly GCA_041582955.1 of Arenibacter sp. Taxonomy (GTDB): domain Bacteria; phylum Bacteroidota; class Bacteroidia; order Flavobacteriales; family Flavobacteriaceae; genus Arenibacter. The sequence goes on along the minus strand of JBFHGV010000014.1, from coordinate 3,720 downwards.
AAATGTTTTAAGGGAAGACCAGCTTAAATTTACGGTTTATAGCAATGTACAGGGGAATCCTACCGGAGACAATGTGATAAACGGAGTAAAACACTTTAACCAAAACAAACATGATGGGGTAATAGCCTTTGGAGGGGGGTCTGCCATTGATGCTGCCAAAACCATCGCCTTGATGTCCGGACAAAGTAGGTCGCTTTGGGATTTTGAGGATGTGGGAGACAATTGGAAGCATGCCAACCTAGCGGGAATTGCACCTATAATTGCCATCCCTACAACAGCTGGGACAGGGTCTGAAGTGGGTAGGGCATCGGTGATTTTGGATGAAAGCCTACATAGTAAAAAAATCATTTTTCACCCTAAAATGCTACCGGGGATAGTAATATTGGATCCTGAACTGACTATAGGGCTGCCTCCGAATATTACGGCGTGGACCGGGGTAGATGCCATGGTACACGCCATTGAGGCATACTGTGCCCCTGGGTATCACCCTATGGCCGAAGGTATTGCCATTGAAGCCATCCGCATTATTGCCAAATATCTACCAATTGCGGTCAAGGACGGAAAAAATTTAGAAGCCAGGGGACAGATGTTGGTAGCGGCCGCCATGGGAGCAACGGCCTTCCAAAAGGGACTGGGTTCCGTACATTCCGTAGCCCATCAATTGGGAGCCATTTATAACAAACAGCACGGATTGTTGAATGCCATTATTCTGCCCTACGCCTTACATCAAAATAAATCCGCCATTGAAGAAAGAATGGTGTATTTAAGTACTGTATTGGGGCTTAAAGATCAAGGAACAAATGCTGTAATAGCCTATATCCTGGCGTTGCGAAAGGAACTGGATATACCCCATACCCTTAAGGAAATTGGAGTCACGGAAGACAATGCAGCGGAAATTGGCAAAATGGCCTATAAGGACCCCTCAACACCATCCAATGCCAAAGCTGTAAATGCCAAGGATTTGGAGCAGCTTTTTAGGGCTGCAGTGACTGGTGAAATAAAAGGATTGTAAGCGTGAAGTTGTTAATAGTAGAAGGCAATAATGAACAAACACGCCAGCTAAGGGGTGGTTTTGGTATTAAACCCTATCACTTGATGTTTCAGGAAATGCTGAAGGGTTTGGTTCCGGAGGCACAAACGGAGTTTGCCTTTCCGGCAGATGGGACTGGTGGATTGCCAACAGTGGCCCAATTAAAACATTATGATGGTATTTTATGGACGGGCAGTTCCCTTAGTGTTACCCATGATATTCCAGATGTAAATAGACAGTTGCAATTTGCGGATGAGGTTTTTAAAAGTGGTGTGCCTTTCTATGGTAGCTGTTGGGGTATGCAGGTTGCTACGGTTGTGGCCGGAGGAAAGGTGGGGCTTAGCGGTAACGGCTTGGAATTTGGGATATCAAAGCCAATAGAGGTAACTCCAATGGGGAGTGAAAGTCCGTTTTTTAGCCACCGAAAAACGGCATTTACTGCCCTTTGTATACATTATGACGAGGTGGTAAAAACACCTGAAAATGCTATAATTTTGGCCAGTAATGCACATTCCAAAGTACAGGCCATGTCATTCGATTATAAAAATGCATCATTTTTTGGGGTACAATACCATCCCGAGTTCAATCCTTCCAACATGGCGTTGATCGCTTCATTTTTATCCGAAAAATTGGTCAGCAACGCTGCCTTTAAATCTTTGGAGGAGGTGGAGGAATTCGCCTTGTCATTGAAGGAACAGCAAGGAATTCCGCCCGAGATTGGCAATTACCAACTCCATACCCAGGAAATAATGGCCTGGTTAAGGTATATTTCTTAATAGCCTAGGCTTATTGGGTATTGATGGTTATATGGGACTTAGGCCCTAATGACTTCAAAGGCACTTTTTAAGGTGCTAATGATGAGGTTGCAATCGTCTTTGCTTAGTACCAATGATGGTCTCAAGGTAATAATATTTCCTTCTATAATTTTAAAGGCAACACCTTGTTCCAAGCAATGGTACATAATTTTTTCTGCGGCATCCACGGCTCTTTCCTTAGTAGATCTGTTGGTAACCAGATCAATGCCAATATGGAATCCCTTACCGGCAATATTTCCAATTATAGGGTAGGTGTCTTGGAGCTCCAATAATCTGTCCATTAGATAATTCCCCAGTTCCTCTGCATTTTTAACCAAGTGGTTTTCTTCTATGAATTCAATTTCGGCCAGTCCCGCAGCGCAGCATAAGGGGTTTTTTTCGTGGGTGAAATGTCCAATGGATCGGTGTTGTAGGACATTGTATTTCTCTTTGGTGACCATGCCTGCAAAAGGGACCAGTCCGCCACCAAGCGATTTTCCCAAAACCAGTACATCTGGGCATACAAAGTGTTCTGAGGCAAACATTTTGCCCGTACGGCCAAATCCTTCGATAATCTCATCAAAAATCAGCATAATATTATATTGTTCGCAAAGCTGCTGTACCTGTTGCCAATAACCGTGGGTGGGAATTACGGGAGTGGCTGATATTGGTTCGGCTATAATTGCCGCTACATCCGGATTGCGACGGAGGATATTTTTGATCTGACGTAAGTATTCGTCGTTAATGGCTTCTTGATCTGAATAACCCCATGGATTGCGGTAATAATTGGGGAATTCTACATGAAATGCCCCAGGTACCATAGGACCTTGCCCCACCGTAAAATGTTCTTCCCCACCAATACTGGAGGCTTGGAAACCGGTACCGTGATAGGAATCCCAATAAGAAATGGTTTTCCACTTTCCCGTGACCTGTTTGGCCAGCATTACCGCCATTTCTATGGCCTGGGATCCCCCTGGGCAAAATAATACCCTGTCCAGGCCCTTGGGCGTTATCTCTACCAATTTTTTTGCCAGTTTAATGGCGGGGAGATTGGTGTAGCGGCGTGGGGTAAAGGATAGGCTTGCATCCATCTGGGCCTTTACCGCGGCAACCACCTTGGGGTTGTTGAATCCTGCATTGTGAACCCCATTGCCATGGAGGTCAAGGTATTTTTTGCCGTTTAAATCCTCTATGTAGGCAGCTGAGGTCTTAGAAAGTACATTCATAACTGGCGTAGACAAGGCTTGATGTAAAAAGAACTTGGCATCTTCTTTTATCCAGTGTTTGGTTTCCATATCCAAATTTGCATAGTAATTTTTTCTGTTTGCTGTGGCGTTGTTGTCGCCCTGTTCCTGGGATACCGTGGTTTTCATAAAAATAGGTTTTAGTCAATTTTAGAGCTCATGCAGTTTTGTCTTTCCCCATGGTAGATACACGGCCAGTGCCTTTGCTGGTATGGTTGGGAAAATGGTTGCGGCTAATAACAATTAATCTTTGGGTTATTAATATTCAAGGTACTTATTTTCTTTTTAACAAGCACATGAAGGAAGCTTTGCTATATAAAAAATGGTTTGTTTAATAAGAGCCACCTAATTAAGGCTACTTATTTGTTTTTAATAGCGTAGGTTTTTTAAGGAATGTACGCTTCCTTGGTTTAGGTCTAATTGAAACGGGCCCTAAAGAGTTTCAGTTGATGAATTTCCTTTAAAGGTCTGGTAAGTGTTCAATACACGCAGGCGTTATCAATATCACAGTATTTGTAGGAAAGCACTCTAAAATTCATGAATTTTAGAGTGCTTTCTTTAGATATAATCAGTTTCGACAGTTCCTTATGATATATTTAACTCTTGATGCCTAAAGCTGATAACAGCCTGTATTTTGCTCGTTTTTCAGCTT
>JBFHGV010000013.1:0-15865 GCA_041582955.1 Arenibacter sp. | reverse complement strand
TTTCAAAGGCAAGTAGCATAACATTCAGATAGGGTGGTTAGAGTTTCGGGAAAATCCAAAATATGAGGGGGTATTAATTGGTAAAATTGGTTTAAATTTGAGAGATTGCATATGTTGTAACAAACCAAAACCGTTAACCAAACAAATACCATGTTGTATAGGGTAGTTTCGTATTGGAAACTTCATAAAATTCCAGTTTTAATGGTGCTTTTGAGCACCCTATTTTATATTACTTTTGGTTATGATTTAGATAGAACCGATTTTCTAAAATTACTTATACTCTATCTCGCCCTCTTTTTTTTGTGCTATAAACTAATTCAGTTTGAAAAGTGGAATTTTAAGTTTTTGGCCGTATCAGGAATACTTTTTCGCCTAGGTCTATTCTTTGCTACCCCCAATCTGTCACAGGATTTTTATAGGTTTATTTGGGACGGACAAATGCTGAACCTGGGAATGAGCCCCTATTTGCACCTTCCCAAGGACCTTATTGCGGAGAACAACCAATTTATGCCCAATGCCATGGAGTTGGTAAGTGGTATGGGTAATTTAAGTGCTGCCAATTATAGCAACTACCCCCCTTTAAACCAGTTGATCTTTGGGCTATCTACTTTGTTGGCAGGAAAAAGTATCACAGGAGCAATTCTTGTCATGCGGATGACCATTATACTTTCGGATTTGGGAATTCTTTATTTTGGGCGTAAACTGTTGCAAAAACTAAACAGGTCTACCCATTTAATTTTTTGGTATTTCCTTAATCCTTTGGTGATCTTGGAGCTTACCGGGAACCTTCATTTTGAAGGGGTAATGCTTTTCTTTTTTGTATGGTCTATTTATCTTTTGTACAATGAAAAATGGCAGTTGGCAGCCATTGTATATGCCCTCTCCATCTCCATTAAATTGGTGCCCTTGCTTTTTCTTCCCTTGTTTATTTCTTACCTCGGATTTAAAAAAAGCTTGCTTTTTTATGCTGTCGTAGGGCTAAGCTCCCTTATAATGGTGTTCCCATTTTTTTCACTGGATTTTTTAGAGAATTATACACATACCGTTGGGCTGTGGTTTTCAAATTTTGAATTTAACGCTGGCTTTTATAACCTTGTTAAAAACACCGCTGTACAGTTTAATGCCAAGCCTTGGGAATTGATCAAGGATTATGGAAAAATAACACCGGTGGTGGTCATTGTTGTGGTAGGTTTGTTTACCTTTTTAAGGGATAACAAGAAGACGGTTGCTTTTTTGACCTCTATGCTATGGGTGTTAACGGTCTATTATTTTTTGTCGGCCACGGTACACCCATGGTATATAATTTTCCTGGTATTGCTGACCCTGTTTACAGAATTTAGATTTCCCCTTGTGTGGTCCCTTAGTGTTGTCCTTAGTTATTGGGCTTATTCTGTTGCTGGTTTTAAGGAGAACTATTTGTTGCTAACTATTGAGTATTTAGCAGTATATGGATTTATGACCTATGAAATTGTGCGATTATATAACAAAAAACAACTTTTTCATAAAAAATAGTGTATTAATTACGTCAATTGAATTTTATTTGTACTTTTGATATTATAATGAGCAATATAGCGTACATATTTGATTTTAACAGGGCTACCAGCCTTGCTTATTCTTTTACGCCTACACGTACACGTCGTCGCCCGTAAGGGTGCAATTCTTTTATGGAAATAGGTGAGTCCATTTCCCCTCTCAAAAAACACAAAACTTAATTTTTTAATTTTTAAAGCAACATTCAATGAAGATTGTTATTGCTGATGATTCCCATTTTAAATATGCCGAGGTTATCTGCGAAACTATTGCAGAGTCGGCTAAGGTTCGTGGTACGGGGATTGCTAAGCGTACCCCGGAATATATCCAGAAGAGGCTGCATAATGGCAATGCCGTTATAGCCTTGGATGGGGATAAGTTTGCCGGGTTCTGTTATATTGAGGTTTGGGGGCATGAAAAATTTGTCGCTAATTCCGGCCTTATTGTACATCCTGATTACAGAAATCAAGGTTTGGCAAAAAAAATAAAAAAGGAGATTTTTGACCTTTCCAGGAAAAAATTCCCTGATGCAAAAATATTTGGGATTACCACTGGTCTGGCGGTTATGAAAATGAATTATGAACTAGGCTATAAGCCGGTTACCTTTTCGGAGCTTACGGATGATCCAGAGTTTTGGAAAGGTTGTCAGACCTGTAAGAATTTCGATATCCTAACCAGGACAGAACAAAAAATGTGTCTTTGTACCGGAATGCTTTATGATCCGGCTACCAAAAAAGCAAAGGAGTCGGTGACAGAAAAAATAAATTCCAAGGCATTTAAAAGATTAAAAAGTATAAAGGAAAGTTTGTTTCTAAGTAAAAAATCAAAGTAGTTGTAGAAGCTACTGCGTAAATAAAAATGATATAATTTTATTATGGAGAAATTAGTTTTAGCATATAGTGGTGGTTTGGACACTTCTTATTGTGCCAAGTATTTATCAAAGGACAAAGGTTTTGAGGTTCATGCCGTAAGTGTAAATACCGGTGGATTTTCTGAGGAAGAAATTGAAAGTATTCACAAGAAAGCTTTGGAATTGGGGGCAACTTCCTACACTTCTATAGATGCGGTCCAAACTTTTTATGAGAAAGTAGTAAAATATCTAATTTTTGGCAATGTCTTAAAAAACAATACCTATCCCTTGTCCGTTAGTGCCGAGCGTATCGTGCAGGCTATAGAGATAGTAAATTACGCTAAAAAAGTAGGTGCCAAATATATTGCCCACGGTAGTACAGGAGCAGGTAACGATCAGGTTAGGTTTGATATGATTTTTCAGATCATCGCCCCAGAAATTGAAATTATTACTCCTATACGCGACAATAAATTGGCTAGGGAGGTTGAAATTGAATACCTAAAGAGCAATGGGGTGGACTATCCATGGGAAAAGGCAAAATACTCTATCAATAGAGGCTTGTGGGGTACCTCGGTTGGAGGCGATGAAACTCTTACTTCACACAAATCCTTGCCGGACAATGCTTACCCTAGTCAGCTTCAGGAAACCGAGCCTAAACAATTGAAATTGAGCTTTCAAAAGGGAGAGTTGATTGCTATAGACGGTGAAAACGACACTCCGGTAAATAATATAATCAAATTGGAGGCCATAGCGTCCAAATACGCTATAGGTAGGGATATACATGTGGGAGATACCATTATAGGCATTAAGGGACGAGTTGGCTTTGAAGCTCCTGCTTCCTTGATCATTATAAAAGCGCACCATCTGTTGGAAAAACATACGCTTACCAAATGGCAGCAGTACCAAAAGGAGCAACAAGGTAACTTCTATGGTATGTTGTTGCACGAAGGTAACTATTTGGATGAGGTAATGAGAAATATTGAGGCCTTCCTCACGGATACCCAAAAGAATGTTAGTGGAGATGTTTTTGTTAGCCTGCATCCATATAGATTTGAGTTGGATGGAATATCGTCACCGCACGATCTTATGAATGCCTCCTTTGGGAGTTATGGGGAGATGAACAAAGGGTGGACCGCAGAGGACGCAAAAGGATTCATTAAGATACTTTCCAATTCGGGAAAAATTTATAACCACGTAAACCAGAACAATGATTAAAGCAGGAATCATTGGGGGGTCAGGGTATACTGGTGGGGAACTCATCAGAATTCTTTTGAACCACCCGCAGGCAACAATAGATTTTGTTTTTAGTACAACCAGGGCAGGTAAAAAAATTACAACTGCCCACCCCGATCTTTTAGGGATTACCGATCTGGCGTTTACCGGGGAGGTGAATAAGGAGGTAGATGTTGTTTTTCTATGCTTAGGACATGGGAACTCCACCACTTTTCTTAAGGAAAACCATTTCTCTGCCCATACCAAAATCATAGACCTAAGTAATGATTTTAGGTTGGTGGCCGATGCCGTGCATGATGGTAAAAACTTTGTTTACGGATTACCGGAACTGCGTAGAGAAGCAATTGAAAAGGCTAATTATATTGCCAATCCGGGTTGTTTTGCCACCGCCATACAGTTGGCGTTGTTGCCATTGGCAAAGGACAATAAGCTAGATAAACCAGTGCATGTCAATGCAGTTACAGGAAGTACGGGGGCTGGGGTGAGCCTTTCTGCCACATCACATTTTAGCTGGCGGAACAATAATGTTTCCTGGTACAAGCCCTTTACGCATCAGCATTTGGGAGAGATAACAGAAAGCTTGCAAAGCCTTCAGGGGAATACCGGTGAGATTTTCTTTTTGCCCAATAGGGGGAATTTTACCAGAGGTATATTGGCCACGGCCTATACCAGTTATGAGGGTAGCTTAGCAGAGGCCTATGAATTGTATAAGGATTTTTATAAAGATGCCGCCTTTACGCAGTTATCGGAAAACGACATCAATCTAAAACAAGTGGTAAATACCAATCAGTGTCATATTCATTTACACAAGCACAAGGATACCCTTCTCATAACATCTGCCATAGACAACCTCTTAAAGGGGGCTTCAGGGCAAGCGGTACAGAATATGAATCTCATATTTGGGTTTGAGGAAACGGAAGGCCTACAATTAAAAGCGGGCGTATTTTAGTGTGTTTGACCCTTTTTGGGGTTTTTGGAAAATAGGCCATGAGGAAAGGGAACGAATATATATACCAATCACCAACATCCTATGATGTTGGGGTTAAACTAATAACTATCAAGGAATGAAAATAGCCATTATTGGAGCAGGTAATCTGGGATTGTCCATTGCAAAGGGCATATTGGGGACCAACGGGGCCACTTCCATGGTCCTTACCAAGAGAGATCTTTCCGGTTTAAAGGAGGTGGAAAAATACGGTATCGTAAGCACAACTACCAATAATAGGGAGGCGGTTTCCAAAGCTGATATTTTAATTTTCGCCGTGCAGCCCGGGCAATTTGTGAAAATCTTGGAAGAGGTTAAAGACTTGCTGACACAAGAGCACGTTATTATATCTACCATTACCGGTTTTAGCATTGCGCGAATGGAAGAAGTCATAGGAAAAGATCATTCTATAATACGGGCTATGCCCAATACGGCCATTTCCGTAGGGAAATCAATGACCTGTATATGTAACAACGAAAAGGGAGCCACAAAAGTAGATCTGGCCAAGGCCATCTTTAACCGTATGGGACATTCCATGCAGATCCCGGAAGGTCAAATGCAGGCGGCAACGGTTATCTGTGCCAGCGGTATTGCTTTTTGGATGCGGCTCATTCGCGCCACTACCCAAGGGGCCATTCAATTAGGGTTCGATGCTAAGGAAGCACAAGAATTGGCCATGCACACCTGTAACGGTGCGGCCAGTTTGCTCATTGAGTCCGAAAGCCATCCCGAAAATGAAATAGATAAGGTTACCACCCCAAGGGGCTGTACCATATCCGGATTAAATGAAATGGAACACCAAGGACTAAGTTCTTCCTTGATCCGCGGTATAGTGGCATCATTTGATAAAATAAACGAAATTAAAAAAGGATAGCTTAGTAGTAAGCATAGCCAAAAAAAATAGTCAGGATGGAATTATTTGATGTATACCCCCTATATGACGTTACTCCGGTTTCGGCTAAAGGAATAATTGTAACCGATGACAAAGGTCAGGACTATATGGATTTTTATGGCGGACATGCCGTAATTTCCATAGGCCATTCCCATCCACATTATGTGGAGCGAATAAAGGGACAGTTGGACAAAATTGGCTTTTATAGTAATGCGGTCCAAAATCCTATACAGAAGGCCTTGGCCCATAAATTAGGTGAACTTTCGGGTTGTGTGGATTACAATTTGTTTTTGTGCAATTCTGGGGCAGAAGCCAATGAAAATGCTTTGAAATTGGCTTCCTTTCAAACAGGAAAGTCTAGGGTAATTGCTTTTAAACAGGGTTTTCATGGAAGAACTTCAGCTGCCGTGGCGGCAACTGATAACGAAAAGATAAATGCCCCAATAAATAAGCAGCAAAAGGTAAGCATACTGCCATTTGAGGACCTGGAAACCTTTAAAAGGGAATTGTCCAAAGGCGATGTTTGTGCTGTTATTATCGAAACTATTCAAGGGGTAGGCGGACTGGAACAACCTTCCCAGGAGTTTTATAGTAATATTGCCGCACTATGCAAGGAAAACAGTGTTGTGCTTATTGCCGATGAGGTACAATGCGGTTATGGCCGAAGTGGTAAATTTTTTGCCTTTCAACACTACGGCATTACACCAGATATTATTACCGTAGCCAAAGGAATGGGCAACGGATTCCCTATTGGCGGTGTTTTGATCCACCAAAGTATAAAGGCATCCTACGGATTGCTGGGAACCACATTTGGAGGCAACCATCTGGCTTGTGCCGCAGGATTGGCCGTATTGGAAGTCTTGGAAGAAGAGAAACTCATAGAAAATTCGGCCCAACTTTTTGATTATTTCAAAGAAAAAGCAGCTTCCATCCCACAAGTGAAAAGAGTAAAGGGAATGGGACTGATGCTAGGATTGGAATTTGATTTTGAAGTTGCCGAGTTGCGAAAGAAATTGATCCACAACCAGCATATGTTTACCGGTGGAGCTAGTGATAAGCACGTTTTAAGGATATTGCCTGCCTTGAATATCACCAAAGGGGATCTAGATCAATTTTTTGAGGCTTTAGAAGAGGAATTGGCGTTAGCAGGCACCTCTGCGCACCCCTGAGAAAGGAGGTGGGGAATAAATACTATGGGTCATAAAAGGATGATCAAATCCCCTAAGTAGGCAGGCCTAAAAATAGGCCCTAAACAAAGAACATGCAGAAAAAAAGAATTTTATTAAAAATTGGATCAAACACCCTAACCAAGGAAACAGATCATATTTCCAGGGGGAAGATAGAGGATATTGGTAGGCAGATTGCCAAACTAAAGGACCGGTATGAATTTATTATCGTAAGCTCCGGAGCCATAGCGGCTGCCAAACAGTTTGTGAAATTAGAGCACAGCGGACAGGAAATTACTGTTAAACAGGCTTTGGCCTCCATAGGTCAGCCCCACCTTATGCGTATTTTTCAGGAAAATTTCAGGGAATTGGGGTTGCTTACCTCCCAGTGTTTGTTGTCATACTCCGATTTTGAAAAGGAAATATCCAAAGAAAATATCTGCAATACCATCAATGTACTGGTGGCCAATGACTTTATACCGATTATCAATGAAAATGATACGGTTGCTACAGACGAGATAAAGTTTGGAGATAATGACAAATTAGCTGCCTTGACCGCGGCATTAATGAAGGTAGATCTCTTGATCATCGCCACCAACACGGACGGCATATATACCAAGGAGTCTTTCATTAACAAGGATCCAAAGACCATTAGACAGGTAAGCAATCTAAACGATCTACAAAAGGAGGTCAGCAGTTCCAAATCTTCCCATGGTACGGGAGGAATGGAATCCAAGATTGAAGCTGCCAATATTGCCAGACAGGCCAATATAGAAACATGGATCGTAAACGGCATAAATGATAATTTTATTATAAATGCCATTGAAAACAAAACCGCTTTTACAACTATAAAATAAAGAAATGCAACATTATTTATCCTTAAAAGATATCGATTCCCTACCACAGTGGGTAGAAGAAGCTAAATCACTAAAGGCAGACCCACGTCAATACAAAGACTTGGGAGGGGGTAAAACCATATGTTTATTGTTTTTTAACAATAGCCTAAGAACCCGTTTAAGTACGCAAAAGGCGGCTATGAATTTAGGAATGGAGGTAATTGTGATGAATTTTGGAAGCGAAGGGTGGGCCCTGGAATATGAAGACGGTACTGTTATGGACCAAGGCACTTCCGAACATATTAAGGAGGCTGCACAAGTAGTGGCTCAATATGCGGATATTGTGGCCATACGGGCCTTTGCCTCGCTAGCGGACAAGAAAAAGGATGAGGCCGAGGTGGTTATGAACGGATTTAAAAAATATGCCGGTATTCCGGTTGTGAATATGGAAAGTTCTGTTGGGCACCCTTTACAGGCCCTGGCAGATGCCATTACCCTGTCTGAACACAATACCAAAAAAAGACCAAAGGTTGTTCTGTCCTGGGCGCCACACCCCAAAGCCTTGCCACACGCAGTGGCCAATTCCTTTGTGGAAATGATGAAGTTGCAGGATGCCGATTTTGTTATTACAAATCCAAAGGGGTATGATCTAAATCCAAGGCTTACCAGTGGGGTTGAAGTGGAACACGACCAGGAAAAGGCCTTGGAGGGAGCCGATTTTGTATATGTAAAAAATTGGAGCAGCTATGAAGATTACGGAAAGGTGTTAAGCTTGGACGGGAAGTGGACCATGACAAAAAAGAAGTTGGCCAATGCCAAGTTTATGCATTGTTTGCCCGTAAGACGGAATGTAGTGGTGGCCGATGAGGTGTTGGATGGCGAGAACTCCTTGGTGATAGAACAGGCCAATAACCGTACCTATTCCGCACAGATTGTTCTGAAGAAGTTGTTGGAGAGTTTAAAATAGTCACAATAATATAAAAGCTCCTGCCTTTGGTCAAAGCGCTAGGAAGTGCGATTATAGAAGACCTTGCACAACAGGAAGTAAAAAAAGATATGAAACAAAAATTATCGATTATAAAGATAGGTGGGAATGTAATTGAGAACCAGAAGGAGCTCAATAGGTTCTTGGATGTCTTTGCCGCTATGGAAGGTTCTAAGATCTTAGTGCACGGAGGGGGGAAACTCGCCACCCAGATTGCTGAAAAACTAGGTATAGAGTCTAAAATGATAGGAGGTAGACGAATTACCGATGAAGAAGGACTTAAGGTAATTACCATGGTTTACGGCGGATTGGCCAATAAGAATATAGTGGCTCAATTACAGGCCAAAGGTACTAATGCCATTGGATTAAGTGGTGCCGATGGGAATGCCATTAGGGCAGTAAAACGTCCTGTAAAGGAAATTGACTATGGTTTTGCGGGCGACGTGAAGGAAGTAAATGCCCAAGCTGTGGATAAATTGCTTCAAGCCAATTTTGTACCGGTGTTCTGTGCCATAACCCATAATGGGGATGGACAGTTGTTAAATACCAATGCGGATACCATTGCCTCAGAAGTGGCCATAGGGATGAGCAGGGATTATGACACCACCCTTTACTATTGCTTTGAAAAGAAAGGGGTTTTAATGGATATTGCGGACGAGAGTTCTGTTGTAAAACATTTGGAGCCCGGAAACTATAAAGAATTATTGGAACAAAAGATCATAGCGGATGGCATGCTGCCCAAATTGGAAAACTGCTTTCATGCGCTTCGTAAAAATGTAGGGAAGGTCTGTATTGGGGATATAGAGATGTTAGATTCCGAGGCTACCTTGTTTACAACCATTACCTTATAACTATGAATCAGGAAAAACTTACGCAAAAGGCCATTGAACTGTTGAAGCAACTTATTTCTATCCAGTCGTTTTCCTCGGAAGAAAATAAGACGGCAGATGCCATTGAAGAGTGGTTCAACGCTTTTGAAATCCCATTTAAAAGGGAGAAGAACAATGTATACGCCTTTAATAAACACTTTGACGAAAGCAAGCCTACCTTGTTGTTGAATTCGCACCACGATACTGTAAAGCCTAACTCGGCCTATACCAAAGACCCTTTTCATCCCCATATTGAGGATGGAAAATTATATGGGTTGGGAAGTAATGATGCGGGTGGATGTCTGGTATCCCTGTTAGCTACCTTTACCCATTTCTATGCTATGGAAAACCTGGGGCACAATATAATTATTGTGGCCTCTGCCGAGGAGGAGAGTTCTGGCCCCAACGGCTTAAACAGTATGTTGCCCATACTACCGGAGATTGCCGTTGCCATAGTGGGGGAACCTACCTTGATGAAATTGGCCATTGCCGAGAAAGGCTTGGTGGTCTTTGATGGAAAGGTTAATGGTACGCCCTCTCATGCGGCCCATCCCAACAATAACAACGCTATTTACAATACCATTGAGGTGTTGCAGTGGTTTAAGGATTATCGTTTTCCAAAAGTATCTGAGGCGCTGGGCGAGGTAAAGCTTACCGTGACCCAGATAGGTGGGGGCAATCAGCATAACGTAGTACCGGGCCACGTAGATCTGGTAATTGATGTACGGGTCAACGACTGCTATACCAACAAGGAAATTGCCGATATTTTGGATAAAGAGGCCCCTTGTGAGCTAAAGCCCCGCTCCTTGCGATTGAATTCCTCTTCCATAGATAAAGATCACGCTTTGGTAAGATCAGGATTGGCCCTGGGAAGGGATAGTTACGGCTCGCCTACCCTGTCCGACCAAGCGGCATTGAGCTGCCAATCCCTAAAGTTGGGGCCTGGTGACAGTACCCGTTCCCATTCTGCGGACGAGTTTATATTTGTTGCCGAGATAGAGGAAGGAATAGATTTGTATATTAAAATTTTACAGGGATTTCTGAAACAATAAAAAGGGAACAATAAGCAATTAACAATGTAGTTTTGTTTATTGTAATTATACTATAGAAAACAATAAATATTATCAAATGAACCTGGCCAAAACGTAGGTATTAATATACCGGATAAGCTTTTTGGCGAACTACATTTGACCTTTATAACACAATAAAAATCATCAAATGAAACTTTGGGACAAAGGATTTAGCACTGACAAAAAAATAGACCATTTTACCGTGGGCAATGATAGGGAATTGGATTTGCTATTGGCAAAGTACGACCTTATTGCATCTAAGGCACATGCCAAAATGCTGGGTAAGATTGGCTTGTTGACTCTTAAGGAGACCGAATCCCTAGTGAAGGAATTGGACAATATTGCCAAGACCATAGAAAATGGCACCTTCACCATAGAAGATAGTTTTGAGGACATGCACTCCAAAATTGAATTTTTGCTGACCCTTAGGCTGGGTGATGCCGGTAAAAAGATACATACCGCCCGTTCCAGGAACGATCAGGTTTTGGTGGCCATGCACTTATACCTCAAAAATGAATTGCAGGAGATTAAAGACCAAACCAAAGACTTGTTCCACTTGCTCTTGAATTTGGCAGATAAACACAAAAACGTTTTGCTGCCCGGGTATACCCATTTACAGGTGGCTATGCCCTCTTCCTTTGGGCTATGGTTTTCCGCCTATGCGGAAAGCTTGGTAGACGATCTCTATTTTGTGGATGCAGCCTATAAGGTAGCGGATCAAAATCCCTTGGGGAGTGCAGCAGGCTATGGTAGTTCCTTTCCTATAGATCGAAGTTTTACTACAGAGGAATTGGGTTTTGAGACTTTAAAATACAATGTTGTGGCGGCGCAAATGGGGCGGGGCAAGGTAGAGAAGGCGGCAGCTTTTGGTATGAGCAGTATTGCGGCTACCCTGTCTAAAATGGCCATGGATATCTGCCTTTATATGAGCCAGAACTTTAATTTTATTTCTTTTCCTGATGAGCTTACTACCGGATCCAGTATAATGCCGCATAAAAAGAACCCGGATGTTTTTGAACTGGTACGTGGCAAGTGTAACAAGCTACAAACGGTTCCCAACCAATTAATATTGATCATGAACAACCTGCCCAGTGGGTATCATCGGGACCTGCAATTGGTAAAAGAGGTAATCGTACCTGCCATTCAGGACCTAAAGGCCTGTTTGGAGATCCTTACCTTTAGCTTAAAGGAAATAAAGGTAAATGCAAATATATTGGACGACCCTAAGTACGACTACCTCTTTAGTGTAGATACCTTGAATGAGTTGGTATTGTCCGGTATGCCATTTAGGGATGCCTATAAGAAAATGGGCAAGGAAATCAACGAAGGCAGTTTTACCCCTAAAAGGGATATAAAACATACCCATGAAGGGAGCTTTGGAAATCTCTGCTTGGAACAGATTAGAAAAAAGATGGAGAAAATTTCTTAAGAGAGAAATTGTTCTCGGTAAGTAGTGGACAGTTGTCAGAAAAGAGCAAACCTAAAGTGTATCGTCAGCAGCTAAAGAGAAAAGACCAAAACCAGCTTTTGGCATCCTAGGCTGGCAATACTTAATATAACAGGCTCCTTGTTCCCTAGATTTTTCTGGATGTATAAGGGGTCTTTTTTTGGTGTCAAGCAACCGATGGTGTACGATTCTCCGCAGAGAGGATAGGGTATAGGATAAATTACACCTATAGCTAAGTCTAGATTTCAATTATCCACCTAGCATTTTCATGACAAGTATCTTTGAAAATTTGGCAGGCCAAAAGTAAGGAAGCCTCACTTTTTAATCAGTTCTACTTGTTTCTAAGAGATATCATTAACGATTCTTTTTCTAATTCTGCACAAGGATTGCGGCTTTACCCCCACATAGGAAGCAATCATACGTTGAGGGATTCTGTTGCACAAGGCACCATAGTTGTCCATAAAATATTGGTAGCGCTCCATAGGGCTATGCATATAGGAGGATAGAAGATGTTTGATCATGGTATTGAATCGGTGTTCCAAAACATAAGCCCCAATATTTTTACCAATTTCAGAACTGGATGTTAATTGTTGTAGCTCAAAATGGGAAATGACCAATAGTTCACAATTTTCAATGGCCTGTATATTTTGGATGGCCGGTTCTTTATTGACAAAACTCTGATAGTCTGTAACAAATTCCCCTTCCTTGGAGAATTCTTTGGTAGTTTCTTGCCCGTCCTTGTCCGTATAATAGTGAACCAACCCTTTTTTGAGAAACCCAATACTGCAATTATAGGTTCCGGATCTTTGAAATAGATCGCCTTTACGAAGGTACTTGGGTTGAAAGAATTGACGGAACAGGTCCTGTTCTTTTTCGTTCAGATTGGTTTTTTCTTCTAAAACACTGAGAAGTTGAGAATGCATGGTGTTGATAGTCAGTTGTTGGCGTAAGCTAAGATAGAAAATATTTTATTAATCGTTTAAGCTTTTATGCGCTTTACCTATTCTTATTTTTTTCTTTGATGAATAGGCTTTATAGTATTGTTTGCGTACCAGCTTAACCGTATAGCCCGTAGCAGAATTCTATTATCTGATGGCGTGTAGTGGGGGATATAAATTTTCGACTGCAATTTAGGTCAATGAAATAAAGCAAAGTCACCGTGGTTGCTTATATTTTTTCTATCCGTACAAAATAGGCGCCCAGCTCTTCACCTGAATCGAGCGTAAACCATGTTTTTAGGTTGGTCACCCCTTTTTTAAGGTCTACCCTAAATTCAATGTATTCCGTACTGGGGTCAACGGTTTTGGATAGGTTAATATTCTGAATACTGATCCTGGACTTTTTAATGTGCAGGGCCTTACTTTTTGCACTGGCCCTAACACTGGTACCGGGGAGGGCAGGACGTTGAGGGGCTTTCGCATTTAATGCTAGGCCAGTCTCTTGGGGCCAACGGCGTAGCTGTATGGTATAGGTGCCACTTTCGGCTATTTTTAACATCCAATGCCCATTGTCCCTATAGCCTGTTCTTATATGCCTTTGATGCCAAGGGCTGGCTTCCTTGGTAGTATGCCAATCATGACAATATAGTTTTACAGGGTTTTCTGCACTATGGCCGATAATGATTCGGGGCTGATCGCTATACCCCGGCAACAGTTCTTGCCACCATTGGTCATATGCCAATTTAAATTCTTCAACCTTATCTGGAAATAGAGCTGCAATATTTGTTCTTTGTTCTGGGTCCGAATTTAGATCATAAAGTTCGGTGCCATTAATTAATCGCCAATTAGCCTGCATCAAAGCGGTTCTTCTCCATGGTTCGGGAATTTCCGTACGCTGGCTGTTGGTGATGATAATCCGATCTTTAAATGCTTTATTGTTCCCGTTTAGTAAGGGAACTAGACTTTTGCCATCAAATTTTTGCTCGGGGCCTATGCTCAAATTGCACAATTCCACCAAGGTGGGAAGTATATCAAAATGGGCAGTTAGTTCGTCTATATCCTTACCATGGCTTATGCCACCATCCTTCCAATGGATAAATAAAGGTACCCGATGTCCGCCTTCGTACATACTGGCTTTTATGCCCCTCATACCAGCATTGTACCCTTTGGTTACAAATCCGTCTAAACGATGGCCCTCTACCTTGGCTCCCGCCGCGGTGCCATTGTCCGAGGTAAAGATAAGTATGGTATTGTCCATAATTTGAAGGGATTTTAAATAGGACACCAATTTGCCTATATTTTCGTCAATGTTACTTATTAGACCGTAGAAGGCCGCATTGGGAATGTTGTTGTTGCCCTGATATGGGGCCGAATATTTGTCATCTACAAAATAAGGAGAATGGGCGGCATTGGTAGATAGATAGCAAAAAAATGGTTGGTTCTTATTGGCTGCGATATATTTTTTGGCATTCTCAAACCAAACATCTGTGCAGAAACCCTCGAACTTTTCTAATTTCCCATTGTGTAAATAGGTGTCATCAAAATAATCATTGTCAAAATAATCCATGGTCTGCTCAATTCCACCGCCTCCATGGACCAACACTTCATCAAATCCTTTGTCTTCAGGGCGGAATGGATAATTGTCCCCCAAATGCCATTTCCCGAAAATTCCTGTACGATACCCATTTTTCTTAAAAATTTGAGCCATGGTAGTTTCTCGTTCCAAAATTAGAGAACGACCATTTACGGTATGCCATACACCAGTTCTATTGGAATGGTGCCCTGTGAGCAATGCAGCACGTGTTGGGGCACATGTAGGCGATACGTGGTACTGGGTGAATCTGGCACTAACTCCATGGAGTTCGTCTATGTTGGGTGTTTTTATGTATTTGTTCCCTAGGATGCCCACATCGCCGTAGCCTTGGTCATCTACCATTATGAGTATCACATTAGGTTGTTGCTTCGGCTCTAGTTCTGCAGCATACGACATAAGAAACAGGGCGCATAAATGAATGATAATACAGCAGATGATAATCTTTAATCGGTTTATCTCAGTATTGGCCTTTTTTCTATACTTGGGTTCCATATGGTTAACTTGTTTTGGTCTAAGATTTCTCAGTTCACTATGTCCTGCAAATTGGATATTTTTAGTAAAAGTGGCTATAATTTATAGTTCCTTTTATATAAACTAATGACCTTTTGTGTAAGTATGGCTTTTATAGCCAGTTTAGTGGGGTTTTATTACCTCTGTTGCTCATGCAGTGAAAATAGCTAAGGAGAAATATCCATATAAGAAAGCATATTATCTTTGTGCTGGTTACCATGGCCACAAGGGGGTATTGGTATAAGCTATACATCCCCTTAACCAACTAGGAAGGCTAAGGGGATGTAGGTTTTATTGTGTAGGCGACATGTGTTTTAATTCAGCACTACTGGGTTGAAAACCCTTTTAGGGATGTCTTATAGTTCAATTTTAGCTCCCATGACTTTTAAAAACTCTCTAATAAAACTTGGATGTGCGGGCCAAGCAGGGGAGGTAACTAGGTTACCATCTACAAAGGCGCCATCTACCGGGATTGATTGAAATTCCCCACCTGCCAAGGTTACTTCTGGTCCTACAGCCGGATAAGCAGTTAGCTTTCTTCCTTTTACCACATTTGCCGCCGTCAAAATTTGAATGCCATGGCAGATTGCAGCCACAGGTTTGTCTTCGTTAAAAAAATGTTGAACCATTTCCAGTAACTTTTTATTTAATCTTAAATATTCCGGTGCCCTTCCGCCAGCAATTACCAGACCATCGTAGTCACTAACACTTACCTCGTCAAAGCTATAGTTCAATGCAAAATTATGGCCTGGCTTTTCTGTATAGGTTTGGTCGCCCTCAAAGTCGTGTATGGCAGTTTTTACAATGTCCCCTTTTTTCTTTTCGGGACAAACGGTGTGTACCTCATAGCCTACCATTTCCAGCATTTGAAATGGCACCATGGTTTCATAATCTTCAGTGAAATCCCCTGTTAAGACCAATACTTTTTTCATGCTTATAATTTCTGTTTTAATTAAAATG
>JBFHGV010000012.1:0-15872 GCA_041582955.1 Arenibacter sp. | reverse complement strand
TAGGAATCAAGATTCTTTTGTCCATAACACCTTTTTATTTAGATTGTTCAATAAATATAGTGGCTGAACCTGCCAATTACAATGACAATTATCAGTCCTCGGAAGGAAGAATCAAAAACGGAATATGGGAATACATACTTACATCCTTTACAATTGGTTCCTTGGTCAATTTTTCAAATAAGGTGCGTTTTTGGTTGACCATGGCGTACAGATCTATCTGGAATTTTTCCAAGAATATATCGATAACCTTGGCCTTGTCATCAAAGTTCTGCATCCAATGAAACGAAGGTTCAACAGCTTCTAGGAAACCCTCTAGTTTTTTTCTGTTCAATTCTTGGGTTTCATTTAGTATGTTTTGTTCCTTAATATGCATTACCCTAAGGGTTGCTTTGCACAACGAGTATAGGTACAACAGTGGTGCTAGAGTGTTTTTGTTATAACTTTTTTTGAAATCCGTAACAAAAGCAATTTCCTTTATGGGTTTAAAATCCAATTCACCGGGAATGGCCAGTACTGGGCATTGTGTAATAGTATCGGCCACTTTTATGGTGTTGCTCCCAAAAAATATATCGGCCGCGTCGGTCAGCCCCTTATTGCCCATTGTGACAAGGTCTATCTGTAGTGCTTCTATATTTTGGACTATAATTTTGGACAGATCTCCCTTGCGTGAAATAATTTCAAAACGATGTTGGGGATTGGCATTGTCCAAGACAATTTTGTGTTTTATGTGGGTAAGTTGTTCTTTGGAATCTATTTCCAGCTGTTTTAAAAACTTTTTGCTTCCTATGGGAGGAAGAGTTTTTCCATGTAGCACAGAGAGTTCCGAATAGGTGTTGAGAATGTAAAAGGTACATGGCTTTGCTGCCAAGAGCTTGGTAACAAAGAACAGCGCACAATAGGCATTATTGGAAAAATCAGTAGCTACAAGAATATTTCTCATTTAGGTTGGTTTATAATTGCGGTATTACCAGAAAGGGAACAGTAACGTGGAACCCTATTTTTTTAATAATGGGCTCTATAAAAAGTCGCTCCAGAAACGTGTGTTTGTTTTGGATCATAACCAGCATATTTATTTTTTCCTTGGCCTGGAAGACGTTGATAGCGTGAATTATCTCATCGTTGGCCACTTCGTGGTAAAGTGCCCTATTGCCCAATATCTTTTCCAGTGCTGCTTTTTTCTTTTTTTGGTCTGTAGTTAATTCATATCCGGTGGCTACGTGCAATACATTAATTTGTGAACCGTGTTTATCTGCAATGTGCATTAGAGGTGCTAGCTTCTCTTCCTTGTAACTGATTTCATAATCTGTGGGGAATAAAATTTCCAAAGGGCTCTCATACCCAAATTTTGGAGGAACCACCATAACGGGGCATTTGGCCTTTTTTATTTCGTGCACCGTATTGGTTCCAAACAATATTTCTTTGGCTCCTGTTGCCCCTTTTGTTCCCATGACCACCAAATCTATTTTTTCAGATTCAATGCAATCCTCCACCTCTCCCAACAAGGTGTTGAAGGCTGAATGTACCACAAATGAATGATTGATATTATCGTATTCCTGTACCAAATCACTTTTTAATTTTTCCAGTTGTGTCAAGGAAGTTTCCTGCATAACATCGCCCAATCCAATTAAGCCTGGACTGCCCACCAAATATTCGGCATTGTAAACAGGTGGCAAATAGGTATGCATTAGAAAGAAAGTAATTTTTTCCTCTTTGAACAATTGAAGCGCATAGGAAATAGCCTCTTTGGAATTGTCTGAAAAATCAGTTGGCAGCAAAATTCGTTTCATACTATATTCATTACATTGGGATTGTAAAACTATAGGAGAAGATTGTCAAAAACCATGATATTGGTCAGTTAAAGATTATAGTATTTTTGGTAATTTTATTTTTAAAATGGTGAAAAATGAAGAGTAGTTTTAATAAAATTATTGATTCGGATACCTTGGTTCTTATCGATTTTCATGCAGACTGGTGTGGACCTTGTAAAATGTTGGCCCCCATCTTAAAGCAGGTAAAGGAGGAATTGGGCGACAGCCTTAAAATAATAAAGATCGATGTAGATAAGAACCAATCCTTGGCCAATACCTATCAGGTACGGGGAGTACCTACCATGATGCTGTTTAAAAAGGGTAAACAGCTTTGGCGGCAGTCGGGTGTCTTACAAAAGAACGATATTGTCAAAATGGTTAGGCAACACATTTAGTAGGATAGCGGTTACCAAACAGATCCCTGTCACCAGATGCTCCTAAGGCTACTTTTCTTCGTGTACCACCAAGAAGGGCACTTTGGTATGATAGCTTATTTTTTCTACCGTGGGCTTAAAAAGGATACGTTCAATGAAATTTAGATTTTTAGCAACCATGATCAACATATCCAAGTCTTTGTGCGCTACAAATTCTTCTACAGCCTCGTCCAATTTTTTATTATTCTGAGTATGAAAGGTATGCTGGGATTCTTTAAAATAGTTTTCTAGGAAGGCTTTGTTATTAATTTGAACTTCGGTTAAGTCTTCAGACTTTGGTGTAACATATAGAAAGTGCAGTGATGAATTGTGCATAACTACCACCTCCTTAATATAGTCCATAACTTTAAGGTCATACCCAATTTGAAAATCTGTAGGGAACCCTATTTTCTTTGGGTTCCTGTATTGGGCGTCTTCTGGTACGGCCAAGACCGCACAACGGACCTTGGTGAGTACATTACCGGTATTACTGCCTACGGATACAGCCTTTAGTCCTGATGCGCCCTTTGTTCCCATGATAATTAGATCAATAGCCTTATCCTTTACTTCCTGTTTAATATGATCTACAAAAAAGCCGTACAATGAGGTGGTATGAAAGGAATGTTTGGTGTTCAAGGGCATGCGTTCTATTTGTTGGATTACCTTTTCCAATTTCTTATTACTTTCTTTTAATAGGGTTTCCTCCATAATTTCGGGAGATATGTACATGGCCTCCTCCCCACCTGAGTTATATGAAATGGGGTTGATATGAACCAAATAAAAGGTGCAACTTGTTTTTTGGAATAATTCCATACCATATTTTATGGCATTCCATGCATTTTCAGAGAAATCTGTAGGTATCAATATCTTTTTCATAGTTACTATTTCTTTGCTTTAAAAGTAGCTGTGCTATGTATGCACACCAATGACAAAAATCATTTTCCATTAAATAGACCGGGAAAAATAATTTTTAAGATCATGATTCAATAAGCGGGAATATCAAGAAAGGTACTTCTGTACTAAAAGCAACTCGCTTTATGACATTTTCTTTTATAAGTTTTTCAAAGAAACTGTGCCAGTAGTTGATCATGGCAAGCATTCCAATGTTGTCATGCATTTGAGTATATGAGTTAATGGCCCCGGAGATGGTGGAGTGTCCCGCTACGTCCTCAAATTGGTGTTCTAATAGGGTAAACCTCTCTGTTAATAGGTTTTTTGCTGTTTTTTGATGCGGTAGTAATTCCTTTCCCGTGTCTATATGTATTATGTGGATAAGGGCATCCCATAAATTGGCTATTTGGATCAATGGTACTAATTCTACCTTGGAATAGATATGTTCAAAGTTGGTGGCAAAAGCTATTTCATTTGGAAGCGTAAATTTATAGTCACTTGGCACTGCAATGATAGGACAGAAATCTATTTTCTGAATAATATTTACTGTACTACTTCCCATAAACACCTCTTTTATAGCAGAGGATCCTTTGGTTCCCATAACAATGTAATGTATGGCCATGTCAATGGAGGTTCTACCAATGGCATTTACCAAGGAATCACCTATACTTAGTCCTTCAAAGGAATGTAATGGATTTTTGTTGCCAGAGACCTGTTCCTTTATAACGGCATCAATATTTCTTTCCGATTCTTCCTTTATCGCCCTAAATAGTCTTGTGTCCTTGGCCTTTCCCATTGTACTACTTAGATTGGAAGCTCCCACTTCAAAGGCGTTTAGTATATAGAATACACATTCAATCTTCTCAAAAAGATCAGTAGCGTATTTAATTGCGGTGTTGGCGTTTGGAGAAAAGTCCGTAGGCAGAAGTATATGTTTTGCTTTCATGATCAATATATATAGAATTAACTACTTGTAAGTTGTTCTTTAGGGGTGTTCCGAAAGAAATAAGACCGGCACTTTGGAATGGAAGGCTATTTTTTTTATAACGTCTTCTTTGATAAACCTTTCCCAGAAGCCATGGTAGTACCTCACCATGCAAATAAGGTCTGCTCCTGTTTCCAACACGTAGTGCTCAATGCTGCTCGCAATGTTGGTGTCAAAGGGTAGCTGATGGTAGGAAAAGTGGGATTCCCGAAGTCGGTCTTCCAATATTTTCATATTTGCCTTTTGGGTATCGTTTAGCATAAATTCTACGGCAACATGTACCACCTTTATTTCGGCCTTCCACAAAGCGGCCAAATGGGTCAATGGCAGCAGTTCAAATTTTTCATATTTTCTGGTAAAATCGGTGGGAAAGACCAAAGACCTTAAGACCTGAAAATTATAATGCGTAGGGATGGCCAAGATGGGATAATTTTTAAGCTTTTTTAGAACCTTCACGGTTTGGCTGCCCATAAATATTTCTTTGGCAGATGTGGCACCCTGTGTACCCATAATGATCAGGTCAATATCTTTATTGGATACTTCTTCCTTAATAGCTCCTTCAAGGGTGTCCGATTTGGAAATAGTTTCAAAGCTGTGATTGGAGATCTTATGATTTTTGTTCATATAATCCAGAACCTTCGCCAGTTGTTGTTCAGAATATTGTTTTAAGGAGTCATATATTACCCCTAAGCGTTGTTGGCTCTTGGCGTCCAATAGATTTAATGTATTGGGCTCATAGGCGTGCAATACATAAAAGTAGCAGGGAATATTGGCATATAGCTTTACCGCTGTAAAGATGGCGTTCCATGCATTATCGGAAAAATCGGTGGGTAAAAGAATCTTTTTCATAACTGAGGCTTTTATAGCGGTGACGCCGTAGAATAGGGCAATACCAAAAAAGGGATTTTGGTATGATACCCAATAGCATCCACATTGGGTTGGGTCACCAAACGTTCTAAAAAAGTGTGTTTGCGGTTTATCATGGCTAAAAGCCCACTTTTATTTTTTTCTGCGTAATGGTGAATGGCGTTGGGCATTAATTGGCCTTTGACTTCCTCAAAGGTATGTGGAATGGAATCAATGAATTTGGCCAATACTTTTTTGTTTTCCTCCTGTTCTTCACTTAATACATATTCCTCCTTAACGTGCAGCACAATTAATTTTGCTTTTTTGATCTTCGTTAGATCAACCAAATATTGAAGTGCTCCTGAATCATAGGAGGTAGTAAAGTCTGTTGGGAAAACAATGGTACGGACCTCTGTATAGCTATATCCATAGGGGATGGCCAAAACCGGAATACTTGCTTTTCTGATAACATGTACGGTGTGGGTCCCCATAATTACTTCCTTGGCTCCTGTTGCACCTTGTGTTCCCATTATAATCAGGTCTATCTGCTCTCTTTGGGTAACCTCTTGTATTTCATCAGTAAGTATATTGAACGCAGAAATGGTTTTATACCTATGCTTTTTATTGGGATGTTTTTTTTTTATGTCTGCCACTGTTTTTTCTAGGCCGGCCTGGGCTATTTCCACACCCTTGTCCGGAATGGCACTAAAGGAAGGTCCCCCAAGTATGTAATCTGGACGGTATAGGGTAGGGGTGTAGGTATGAAGAATAAAGAAAAGACATTCTTCATGTACAAAGTAATCCATGGCATAGGCAATGGCATTCCAGGCATTATCGGAAAAATCTGTTGGCAGTAATATTCTTTTCATCATTTAATTTGTTTTACCTAGGTAGATTTTGCATGACCAAAAAAGGAATTTTTGGATGCAGTCCTATTTCATCTACAGTAGACCTGTATAGCATGTCTTCCAAAAAGGAATGACGGGAATTGATCATCACCAGTAGGTCTATATTGTTATTTTGGATATATTCCGTAATAGCTTGGGCCTTATTATTTGTGGGACTTCGTTCAAAATAGAGGAAGGCACTGGTCAAAGATTCTTTTAGAAATCGCTGATTATCTATTTGTCTATGGGACAAATCCTCAAAATCTGACAAGTAAAGAGAGTAAATTTCAGATTTAAATTCTGCCGCCAAGGTATTTAGCAATTTCAACTCCCTGCGTTTATAGGGCAACATATAGTCTGATGGGAATAATATTTTCTTTGGCTGTCTATATTTATAGGTTTTGGGAATGGCCAACACCGGACATTGAACATATTTAAATACTTGAACAGTATGGCTGCCAAAGGTTATTTTTTTGTCTTCCGTTTCACCCTTGGTTCCCATAATAATTAGGTCGACATTAATTTTATTAACATAATCGTTGACCGCATCTACCAAAATGTCAAAGGCAGAAAGCGCTTCAAAAGTATGTCTAGGATTGTGTTCCCTTTTCTTAAGTTTAGTAATAAGGTCTTGCAGGGATTGGTCGGATTGTTTTTTTACCAATTGTTTTTGCTCCTCCAGGGAAGTGTCACCGTTTTTTTTAAAAGGACCATATACCTCATCTGCATAGGCGTGTAGAAAATAAAAGTTTGTTCGTTCACATTTATAGAGCTCCAAGGCATAATCAATGGCGTGCACGGCACTTGCAGAAAAATCTGTGGGGATTAAAACGGTTCTCATAGGTTTATCTTTTAGACTGTAAACCAAAGTTATTTGTAGGGGGGTATAAAACCTATGATATTTGTCAGTAGCCCCTTTTAGGAGGCCGGGTCATTGTGCTATTCGTGCAACACCAATAAAGGTACTGTAGTGTGGATACTAAGCTTTTTAATGGTGCTGTCAAAAAGAAGTTGCTGTAGAAAATTAAGGTTTTTGGCGACCATGATCACCATATCAATATTGTGACTGGCCACAAATTTTTCAATGGCGGTTTTTACTTTTTCATTTCTAAGGCTATGCATGCTATGAGAATTATGGTATAGCTCTTCCAGATAGTCTTGTAGGTAATCCTTGTTTTGCCTTTGTGATAGGTTTAAGGAGTCTTTATCTTTTGAAACATGCAATACCTTAAGGTTGGCCTTGCACAGACGTAGCATTTTGGAGATAGCCTCTAAGATGGAATGGGAAAAGAAATTGTTGTAGTTGGTAGCAAAAGCAATTTCGTTAGGGGTAGTTACTTTAGCTTCTTCCGGAACAACCAATAGGTTGCAGTGAACTTTGGTAATTACGTCACCGGTGTTACTGCCAACAATAACATGTTTTAAGCCCGAAGCTCCTTTGTTCCCCATTACGATCAGATCTATTTTTTTATCCACTACGGTTTGGCGAATAACGTCAATGAAATTTCCATATTCATGGAGGGCTATAAAATGGTGGTCCTTGCTACTGCTGAATTCTGTGATTAGCGTAAAATAGTCCGATAGATTTCTCTTACTGGAATTATTTGGCCGAATGTTGGGCAGGGCAAATGAATTGCTCACAATACCAGAGGCACCTAAAGGCTCTACATGAAGAACATAGAAGTTACAGGGGGTGTCTTTTAATAAGGTAACCGCATATTCAATGGCATGCAAAGAATTGCTGGAAAAATCTGTGGGGATCAGTATGGTCTTCATTCAATATATAACTACAAGCACACAAAACTATGTCCGTAATTATAAATTAAATATGACATTGGTCATTTTTCTCGACTCTTTTAGGGAAGTTCCAGGTAAATATTTAGTTGATGTATTGCAGTGCTTTTAATTCCTTGATTCTTATGTTTCTGCCATCAATATCAATAAGCCCTTCCTTTTTAAACCCTGACAGGGTACGTATTAAGCTTTCCGTGGCAATTCCGGCTACACTGGCCAGATCGTTACGGGAAATTTTTATAGGTTCTTCCGTTTTTTTGTTCATGATTTCAGCAAATTGCAAAAGGGTTTGTGCTGTTTTTCTACGTACCGAACTATAGGCCATTTGAAGGAGCTGCTGTTTTATTTCAGAAATGTTATCAGACAGCAATTCCATTAATTCCAAGGAAATGGTATTGTTGTTTTCCAGAACTACTTTTAAGTTTTCTTTGGATATTCCTGCCAGTTCCACATCTTCTATGGCGGTTGCCGATTCCTGATAGGGGATATTGTTTATAAAAGAAGTAAACCCTAAAAAGTCGTCTGCCCTGTACAATGACGTAATCAACTCTTTTCCATCTTCATCCATGGTATGACATTTTACCACTCCTTTTAAGATAAGGTAAATTTTATGGGAATGGGAGCCTTCCTTAAATATGGTACTGCCCTGTTGGAAACTGATGAGTTCACCATTGTCGTCAAAAAAGTTTTTCAATTCGTTCAAGGTACGCATCTGGTCTGCAGAACTCAGAGGGGCGTCCTTACTTTCCTGATCCATACGTCTCAATAGCGCTACCTTCGCCAAACGGCTTTCAATGGCACTTATAAGGTCTTCTTCTTCAAAAGGTTTTGTAAGGTAGTCATCGGCACCTAAATCCATGCCTTTTCGTATTTCCTTGTGTTCGGTTTTGGCAGAAAGAAAAATAAAGGGAATATGATTGGTCTTTTCGTCCGAAGAAAGGTTTTCCAATACCCCATAACCATCTATCTCCGGCATCATAATATCACATATAATAATATCGGGATTGTTCTCCTTGGCCATTTGTATGCCAATTTTACCATTGGGGGCGGTCATAACAGAATATCCAGACAGTTCTAACAGCTCTTCGGTGTTTTCGCGCAAGGCCCTGTCGTCCTCAATTAATAGAATAGTTTTCATGATTGCTAAATTTTTTGTTCAAGAGGTATGTAGATGGTAAATGTAGATCCTTTGTCTTCTTCACTGGAAAAATGAATTGTCCCGCCCAGGTTTTCCAAATGTTGTTTGGCAATATTAAGTCCAATGCCCGTGCCTTGCGTTAACAGTGCATTCTCTGCTCGGAAATAGCGGTTAAATATATGCTTTTGTTCATCTTTTGGAATCCCGATTCCATGATCTATGACATGGACGGAAATGCTTTTCACCCCATTTTTGACCACTAAATCTATAGAGGAGTCTTCGGGAGAATATTTTATGGCATTGTGAATTAGATTGGACAATGCCAGTTCTAGGGTTTTTTCATCAAAGTCGATAAAGATATCGTCAATATTTTCCGGGTAGGTAATGCGTTGACCCGCCTTCAGCAACAAGTTGGCACCGTATACCACCTCGTTTACAACTTTGCTTAAAGGAAAGTGTTCTAGCTTGTAATTTACCTTGCCCGAATCCAAACGTTCAACAGAGAGAAAATCGGTTAAAATGGTATCCAGATAGCGAACCTTGTTCTTTATGGTGGCAACATGCTTGTCCCGTTTTTCTTGTTGGTGTCCTTCGGTATATTTGGCCAACAAGGTTATAGAGGTAAGAATACTGCTCAATGGGGTTTTGAATTCATGGGAAACCAGTGAAAGAAACCTGGTCTTTAGTTCATTCAGTTCTTTTTCCTTGGCCAGTGCCTCAGTGAGCTGTTTTGTACGTTCTTGAACGGTTTTCTCTAATTTTTCCGTATAGTTTTTACGTTCGGTTATATCCAATATCATGGCCACAAACACTTGGTCATCCCCTATAAGGGAAAGTTGTAGATGTACTTCTACAGGATATATGGACCCGTCCTTTCGTTGGTGGTCGGTTTCAAACTTCACCTTCTCCCGTTCCCCCTTTAACAAGGGATCTATTAGACTCATGAATTGGTGCTTGTCCAAATGTGGCTTAATATTTAATGGGGTCATGCTTTTAAATTCCACCAAGGTATACCCCATATTTCTTTGGGCCTCTAGGTTTACATTTACAAAGCGAAGGGTTTGGGCATTGAAAATATAAATTTCATTCAGGGATTCATTAAAGATCCTGGACCAATGAATTAGTTCTTTTTCTTTTATTTTTCGTTCCGTAATGTCTATTACCAGGGCCATTACATAAGTACTGCCGTACAATTCAAAAGGGTTGAGGCCCGCTTCTACAGGGAATTCTTCCCCATTCTTGCGAATACCGTGTATATCCCGGCCGTGGCCCATTTGTCGTCTTTCACTCTTTTCAATAAACCGTTCTACGTGGTGGTCATGGTTTTTGTGGTACCTATGAGGTATTAACGTATCCAATGGCTTGGAAAGGAGTTCGTTTTTTGAATAGCCGAACATACGTTCCGCAGAGGAGTTGGTCGCAACAATGATCTGGTTGGTATCTACTACTATAATCCCTTCGGAAACCCCTTCAGAAAGGAGATTGAAAATATCACTGTTTTCTTGGAATGACTGCATGAACCAAAGATAAAATTTTTAAACTGATTATTGTCATAGAAATTAACCCTGTCTTTATCTAAATTTAAAATTCACATTCGGGATAAATAATTATGGAAAATACTAAAAAAATGGGATTGGAACTCTACCAAAATCTTGGGAAATTGTTTTATGCCATGGCGAATGCGGATCAGCGTATCCATAAAAAGGAAATAGACAAATTAAGATCCTTTGTAAGAAAGTATTGGTTGGATGTTGATGAGGTTGAAGATGATTATGGAACGGATGCGGCTTTTCAGATCGAATCAGTATTTGATTGGTTGTTGGAAAATGAAAACGATAGCGAAAGCTGTTATGAGGATTTCTTGGAGTTTTATAATGAGGAATCCCGATTGTTCAGTCCCTTTATAAAGGTATTAATTTTGGATACGGCCAATGCCATAGCCAATAGCTTTTCGGGAAAGAATAAGGCAGAACTGGTTATGTTGGGCAAACTTCAACTATTGCTTAAGGAATAAGCGTTTCAACAGGCCATAAATCCTATTTGCATCATATTTTAATGGTCAATACGGGTAAGTTGGCATGGTTGGCAACGTCCTCCCCAATACTACCTATCAAGAAATGTGACAATCCCTTTCTTCCGTGTG
This sequence comes from Arenibacter sp., assembly GCA_041582955.1. GTDB lineage: Bacteria > Bacteroidota > Bacteroidia > Flavobacteriales > Flavobacteriaceae > Arenibacter. The sequence continues at coordinate 4,967 of JBFHGV010000012.1, read as the reverse complement.
TAGGTAGGGCAAGCACATCAACAGTGCCTGTTTTACAGTAGTTTAGTAATCCATGCTCAACGCTATAGTCATTGTAAATTTCAACGATGTAATTGGTTTCTTCGGCCTTGGTCATAAATTTTGAAATAAGTTCATCGGTTTCCGAGGTACTTAAAAAGTCCTCAAACGGGGTGTTCACATAAAGTAATTTAAGGGTAGCGGAAAAGGTTTCCGCGAATTTTTTGGCGATTTTAAAAGGTGCTATCATGTCATCCCCAAAACTACATCCAAATAAGATGTTCCTAACCTTAAAATCAGGCTGAGGCTGTTTAATGACCAAAACCGGCACATCTGATGTACGGACCACCTTCTCAGTATTGGAGCCTACAAAAAATTCGTTGAATCCGGTAGAACCGTGGGAACCCATTACAATCAGATCTATATTTTGTTCCTTGGCAATGTTTTTTATTTCACTGAATATTTTATAATTCTGTACCACCTCATTCGTCTTAATACCTTTTAAAAAAGGTTGGTCCAGAAAAGTTTTGAATCGCTTTTTGGCAAGGCCCATAAAATATTTGGCTTCTTCAAATTCCTGTAATTCCCCTTCGGTAATCAATGCCTCTGAAATACCCATCATGTGAAGTACCGTTATCTCGGCCTGTTGCTGTTTGGCAATAATGGCGGCCACCTGAAGGGCATAGGCCGAAGGTTTTGAAAAATCTGTAGGAACCAGTAGGTGTTTCATGGTACAATAATTTTAAATTAATTCTAGCGGATAAGGAGGTTGGTTGTCTTTCTACTTATAGGGATTACAATAAATGTAGTGATGATTTTATAGTTTCAAAATGACAAAAGTCATGATTGCTTCTGGGAATGGAACACGGCCTGGAGCATTAGGACTGGGCTCACTGCAGCTCCCTTAGAAGTAAGCTCTGGAGTTGGTTGTAATGGTCTTTTGGTTTGATTTTAAATGAGTTACTGATTTTTGTCATTTGTTGAAGGGATTCCCCATAGTACCTTAGTGAAAACTAAAAAAGACAGTCATGAAAAAGATTCTTATAACCGCATTGGCACTGCTAATGATTCCACTGGCAACCTATTCGCAAACCATAGATAATATTGATGAAATAGCTCCTTTTAGTGAAGGGTTGGCGGCCGTTAGAAAAAATGATAAATGGGCCTTTATTGATAAGGAAGGGACAGTCGTCATCAATTTTCGGGATGATATCTATTGGAACCGGGATGCAGATACCTCCATTGAGGATATTTCTGGAATTAGGTACCCCATGTTTAAGGATGGCAGGTGTATTATAAAGAAAATTGTAGAGGACAACGTACCGGTTTATGGTTTTATCGACACCAAAGGAAATACAGTAATTGAACCTCAGTTTCTTAATGTGTACCCCTTTAAGGAAGGCTACACTACCGGGGTGGTCTTTGAGAAGACCCTGAAAGGCCAAAATGAATTTAACCTGAACATTTATGAGTTTAAATTCCATGACGTTTTAATGGATACCTCTGGTGAAATAGTGGAATTCTTCCAAAGGAGGTATAATATTCAAATGACCAGTAGGCGTTACAGCACACCTATAATAGGGGCTAAAAGACTGGCCGATAATCTAGTGGCTATCCATAGTAAGGATCAAGGCTGGTCTATTAGGAAATTAACCTTATAAATTTTTAAAGCTATGGAGCGTTTAAAGAATAAAGTGGCAATTATTACCGGTGGTGCTGGCGGTATTGGGCTTGCGACCGCCAAACTGTTCTTAAAAGAGGGGTGCAAGGTGTTAATAGTAGATTTGGATAAGGAGCTGCTGGAAAATGCCTCTCAAGGATTAGACCGTAAAAGCCTCTCCTATTGCGTTTCGGACGTTTCCAAAAGTGAAGACACCAAAAGGTTTGTAGACACCGCCTTGGAACGTTATGGGCAAATAGATATATTTTTTGCAAATGCTGGGATTGAAGGTACTTCCAGACCAATATCCCAATATCCGGACGAGACTTTTGATAGGGTTATGGCCGTAAATCTCAAGGGGGTGTGGCTAGGGTGTAAGCACGTATTGCCCAAAATGAAGGATGGTGGCAGTGTAATGATAACCTCCTCCGTGGCTGGATTAAAGGGCTTTGCCGGCTTAGGTGCCTATGTGGCCAGTAAACATGCGGTGATAGGCATAATGAGGGTGGCTGCATTGGAAAATGCAGAACGGCGAATACGCGTCAATACCATACATCCCGGCCCAGTAAATAACAATATGATGCGGCGAATAGAAAAGGATATCTCCCCTGAAAAACCAGAAGAGGCCATGAAGGGCTTTGAGAAAATTGTTCCCTTGGGACGATATGCCGAATCTGAAGAGATAGCCCATATGGCACTGTTTTTAGCGTCGGAGGAGAGTATGTATATTACGGGCTGTACCTATGTAGTTGATGGCGGTATGCTAGGATCATAAAATATACTTCCCTTCCTTTCCATTTATTGTCATTGACTATTCGGACAGGAAATTAAGGCAAAATAAAGTTTATATATCTGCACCTAAACATACTGATCCTGTATAGGGTTGGTACAGGCCCATTAGCGGCGAAAATAAAATATATATCCAATTCTACTCTAAAGTGTTCGGGTTTTAGGCGGACTGTAATATCAACTGTTCCCCTCCAAATGCTGTATAACGCTTTGTAGCTTCGTCCTAACCGCTTCTGCTATATTAGTTAATTCATCATTCTTTACGGCCTGCATGGAGGCAGCAGGATCAACGGCTGAGATTTCAACCGAACCAGCCTCTTTTTCCTGGACAATAACATTACAGGGAAGCATGGTACCAATCTTATTTTCTGCCTGTAAGGCTTTAAAGGCCAAAGGGGGATTACAGGCTCCTAGAATTTTGTAATTGTAAAAATCTTCATTGAGTTTTTTCTTTAAAGTAGCTTTCATATCTATTTCCGTAAGGACGCCAAACCCCTCTTGCTTTAGGGCATCAATTGTTTTTTGAACAACCTCGTCAAAGGTCTTGTCCTTGATCTGGGTAGAAAAGTAATAATTCATTTTATTGTTTTTATAGGTTTAACATAAGCCCATTAGTTGGGCATGAAAAAATATTGGGCAGTAAATGGCCCAATTCTTTAGAGCCTATTACCCGGTTGTTGTCCAATAAGCTAATAAAAATAGTCTTAAGCCCCAAATTACGATATGACTAATGTCATTGTCCAAGTCCCCCTTCGGAAATAACTTGGATTAAAATTATATGTATGAAAGGTTTTCTGAAATTAGGACGGGTAGCAGGTATCAATATAGAGGTGCATTGGACTTTTGCTTTGTTGTTGATTTGGGCAGGATTTATTGAATTTCAAAATAGTGGTGATTGGGAAAGGGTGGCCATCAACCAAGGTTTTATAATGGTATTAATGGCCTGTGTGGTTCTACATGAGCTGGGCCATGCCCTGACAGCAAGACAATTCAAGATAAAAACACGAAAAATAATTCTGCTTCCTATTGGAGGGGTGGCTACCTTGGACAAAATGCCCGATAAACCGGGACAGGAACTGCTGGTGGCCTTGGCTGGTCCGGCTGTAAATGTTGTAATAGCCATTCTATTGTATTTGGCGATTCCTGTTAAAAGTTATTTTAATTTTGACAATGTAGTTGTGGAGGAATTGCTCTATGAGCCTACATTTCAAAATTTCCTGTTCTACCTTTTTATTGCCAATATAATGTTGGTGGTCTTTAATTTAATACCGGCTTTTCCTATGGATGGAGGTCGGGTTTTAAGAGCCTTATTATCCTTCAGGTTAGGAAGAGTACAAGCTACCGGTATAGCGGCGGCTATTGGTCAGGCCTTGGCCGTCTTATTTTTTATATTAGGTTTTTTTGTTAATCCATTTTTAATATTGATTGCCTTCTTTATTTTTTTTGGGGCTTATGGGGAAAATGAAATGGTGAAAAGGAATTCATTGTTAAAGGGGCACCTTGTTAGGGAAGCCACCCTTACGCAGATTACGGTGTTGCGTCCAGAGCAAACCGTTCAAGAGGTCATAGATGTATTGTTGGCAAGTAACGAGAAGGATTTTGTTGTTGCCGATGATCATAGAATTATTGGCATTGTTACCCAGAAAAATATTATAAAACATGCCAAGAAGCCAACGCTTATGGTCAAGGAAATAATGGATCAGGATTTTAAAGTAGTAGATGAAGCCTTGGAAATAAGCAAGGTGCTGGACCTTATAGGTAAGGAGAAGAAAAAGTTTTTCCCTGTAACCCGAAATGAAAAGTTGATCGGAGCAATTGATATGGTGAACATTAGTGAGTTTATTTTATTGAAATCCGTATCTTGGAACCAAAACCACAGTTCATGATTATCCATAGCCTAGGAGAAGGAAACTCACTATTAAATAAATTTGTCGCAGAAATAAGGGATGTTGGCATACAGAAGGATAGTATGCGCTTTAGACGGAATATTGAACGTATTGGAGAAATTTTGGGATATGAATTGAGCAAATCGCTTAACTATAAAAGCCAATTGATTAAGACGCCTTTGGGCTCCAAGGAAATGTCTTTGCCAAATGATAAACTGGTGTTGTGTTCTGTCTTACGGGCAGGCCTCCCATTGCACCAAGGACTTTTAAACTACTTTGATGAGGCTGAAAACGCTTTTATTTCGGCTTATCGACATCATAGGGGAGATGAGGATGCCTTTGAGGTAATTGTGAATTATTTTGCAGCACCCTCCTTAAAAAATAAGACCTTGGTGTTAACAGATCCCATGTTAGCTACAGGAAAAACATTGGAAAATGTACTCAAGGCTTTAAAAAAACACGGTACACCCCGTCAAATACATATTATCTCTGTAATAGGCTCTTCCGTGGGTATTGAACATATAACTGAAGTCTTTCCGGAGAACACCCAGCTTTGGATTGCTGCCATTGACACTCAACTTAACAATAGAGGCTATATTATTCCGGGTATAGGCGATGCCGGTGATTTGGCCTAT
>JBFHGV010000011.1:0-16618 GCA_041582955.1 Arenibacter sp. | reverse complement strand
CCGCTGAAGTATCAGCAATATTAAAAAAGCAGTTATCGGGGTTTGAAGCATCAGCTTCATTAAACGAGGTAGGTACCGTTCTACAGGTAGGTGATGGTATCGCTAGGGTTTATGGATTATCTAATGTCCAATACGGAGAATTGGTAGAATTTGAAGGTGGACTTCAAGGGATCGTTCTTAACTTGGAAGAGGATAATGTTGGTGTGGTATTGTTGAGTCCATCCAGAAATATTAAGGAAGGTTCTGTTGTAAAACGTACCCAGACCATTGCTTCCATTAAGGTTGGTGAAGGTATTGTAGGTCGTGTTGTAGATACATTGGGAGCTCCTATAGATGGTAAAGGACCAATAACAGGTGAATTATATGAATTGCCGTTGGAGCGTAAGGCACCTGGGGTTATTTTCCGTCAGCCGGTGACAGAGCCATTGCAAACTGGAATAAAGGCTATTGATGCCATGATTCCTGTTGGTAGGGGTCAGCGTGAGCTGGTTATTGGTGACCGTCAGACAGGTAAGACTACCGTTTGTGTGGATACTATTTTAAATCAAAAAGAATTTTATGATGCAGGGGAGCCTGTATATTGTATATATGTTGCCATAGGCCAAAAGGCCTCTACGGTAGCCAACATTGCCAAGACCTTGGAAGATGCAGGTGCTTTGGCCTATACTACCATTGTAGCGGCAAATGCATCGGATCCTGCTTCCATGCAGGTGTATGCACCTTTTGCAGGAGCGGCAATTGGGGAGTATTTTAGGGATACCGGTAGACCAGCTTTGATTATTTATGACGATTTGTCCAAGCAGGCAGTTGCTTACCGTGAGATTTCCTTGTTGTTAAGACGCCCACCGGGACGTGAGGCATACCCTGGGGATGTATTCTACCTTCACTCAAGGTTATTGGAGCGTTCTGCGAAGGTTATTGCCGATGACAGTATTGCTAAAAATATGAATGATTTACCGGAAGCATTAAAGCCAGTGGTAAAAGGAGGAGGTTCTTTAACGGCCTTGCCAATTATTGAGACACAGGCAGGTGATGTTTCCGCTTATATTCCTACCAACGTAATTTCTATTACAGACGGTCAGATTTTCTTGACCCAGGATCTTTTCAACCAAGGGGTTCGTCCTGCGATCAACGTTGGTATTTCTGTATCACGTGTTGGGGGTAATGCCCAGATAAAATCAATGAAAAAGGTAGCAGGTACCTTAAAATTGGATCAAGCGCAATTCCGTGAATTGGAGGCTTTTGCCAAGTTTGGTTCAGATTTGGATGCCGCTACATTGAATGTTATTGAAAAAGGACGTAGAAACGTTGAAATTCTTAAACAGGCACAGAACGATCCTTTTACTGTAGAAGATCAGGTAGCCATTATTTATGCTGGTTCCAAGAACTTGTTGAGCAATGTTCCAGTAGAAAAGGTTAAGGAGTTTGAAAGGGATTATATTGAGTTTTTGAATGCCAAACACCGAGATATGTTGGATCTACTTAAGGCCGGAAAATTAACCGATGAGGTTATAGATGTTTTGACCTCCGTGGCTAAAGATTTATCCGCAAAATATAATTAAGCTTAGGGTGTAGAAAGTGGGGGAGGTGACGTTGTTTAACGGTGCTATAAAAGTATTCCCAACTCCAAACCCTTAATTCAGAATTAGAAAAATGGCCAATTTAAAAGAAATACGTAATAGAATTGCTTCGGTATCTTCGACCATGCAGATTACCAGTGCCATGAAAATGGTATCGGCTGCAAAGTTGAAAAAGGCACAGGATGCCATTACCGCTATGCGCCCATATTCTGATAAGTTATCGGAATTGTTACAGGGGCTTAGCGCTAGTTTGGATGCTGATTCCGGAAGTAAATTTGCAGACAATCGCGAAGTAAATAAGGTGTTAATTGTTGCCATTACCTCCAATCGTGGTCTATGTGGTGCTTTTAATTCCAATATCTTAAAGCAATGTAACCTTTTGGCCAAGGAAACCTATGCGGGCAAAGAGGTAGATTTTATGGCTATTGGTAAAAAGGCAGACGACGCCTTGGCTAGAAAGAATAATGTTATAGCCAACCACAGTGGAGTATATGACGACCTAAGCTTTGATAATGTAGCAGCTATTGCGGAGGAGCTTATGGATTTGTTTTCTACCGGGGCTTATGATAAGATCGAAATTGTATACAACAAATTTAAAAATGCCGCTACCCAGATTGTAATGACCGAGCAATTTTTGCCTATTGTTCCCATGGAGGGAGAGGTCAATGCCGCGGCCGATTATATTTTTGAGCCTTCCAAGGAGGAGATCGTGGAAGAATTGATCCCCAAATCCTTAAAGACCCAATTATACAAAGGTGTTCGTGATTCTTTTGCCAGTGAGCACGGTGCCCGTATGACAGCAATGCACAAGGCAACGGACAACGCAACCGAATTGAGAGACCAGTTGAAGCTTACCTATAACAAAGCAAGACAGGCTGCCATTACCGGTGAAATATTGGAAATTGTTGGTGGAGCAGAAGCGTTGAACAACTAAGCAATATCTATTTTTTCCCTGTTTTTGGGATGGAAAACTATACAAGGCCTCACAGTAATGTGGGGCCTTTTTTATGTTGTGGCTTTTGGGGAAGTGGGAGGTTGCTGGCAGCTGTTTCCAATAGAGTAACAGATGGTTGAATGCGCTATTTTCTGAATAAGCTATTTAACTATCTTTGTCAACATTATTTAATTGCCTAATTTTAAAGCTAATTCATAGATTTCTTTGAATCCACTTAAAAAACTATTTAAACAGACTTTTATCTATGGCTTGGCTACCGTATTGCCCCGGATGCTGTCTGTTATTTTAACACCGCTTTTTGTTTCGGTACTGCAAACGGATTCCTATGGGGAGGTGTCCGTAATCTTTGCTTGGTTCGCTATTTTTAACGTACTACTGTCCTATGGAATGGAGACCGCTTTTTTTAGGTTCTATCATGATAAGGAGGCGAATAAAAAAACCGTGGTTACCACATCCCTCTTGGCCATAGCTGGCTCTACCTCCCTTTTTTTGTTGCTGGCTTTTATCTTTTTGGATCAAATTTCGGAGGCCATACGTATAGATATAGAATACATACGCTATGCCATTTTCATTCTTGTGTTGGATGCTTTGGTAATTATTCCCTTTTCATGGCTTAGGGCCAATGAGAAACCAATGCGGTATGCTTTGGTGAAGATTGCGAACGTCGCCATATATTTGGGGCTAAACGTGCTTTGGCTTAAAATAATTCCGGCCTTGGTCAACAGTGATCCCAATTCTGTTTTTAAGGCTATTTACCGACCCAATTTTGAAATCTCCTATATCTTCATATCAAACCTTATTGCAAGCGCTGTAACACTTCTATTGATGCTTAGATTGTACTTTAGAAGGCCATATGTTTTTAATGTGTTATTGTGGAAAAAAATGATGCGATATGGTATGCCCGTATTGGTGGCAGGTATTGCTTTTGCTGTGAACGAAGTGTTCGATAAGATTTTGCTATCGGAATTATTGCCGCCGGACATTGCGGAAAGCGAAATAGGAAAATACTCTGCCTGTTACAAACTGTCGGTTTTTATGGCATTGTTTGCAACGGCTTTTAGAATGGGGATAGAGCCCTTTTTCTTTAGTCATTCCAATTCCGAAAACCCCCAAAAAGCCTATGCGCAAATAACCAATTATTTTGTGATTTTGGGTAGTATTATTTTGCTCTGTGTTGTGGTCTATGCCGATATCCTAAAACTAATCTTGATTCCCAATGCGGACTATTGGGAGGCCATGTCCATAGTACCGCTGGTGGTTCTGGCTAGCTTTTGTTTGGGTATCTATCATAATCTTTCGGTTTGGTACAAGGTAACCGATCGCACAAAATTTGGCGCCTATATTTCAATGGTCGGAGCAGTTTTGACCATAATTATCAATTTTGCCTTTATTCCTTATTTCGGCTACAAGGCCTCGGCTGTTGCTACCCTAGTGGCCTATGCTTCTATGTTGGCACTTTCTTTCTATTTTGGAAGAATGTATTACCCAATACCGTATAATCAAAGAAAAATAGTCTTCTACTTATTCTTTTCCATTCTGTTTTCCATGTTGTCTTTTTATGTTTTTGATCGTAATTTGATTATTGGCAGTATCTTTGTTATACTGTTTTTTGGAATGGTGTATAAGTTGGAAAGCGACAAACTCAAACAAATATTTTTAAGAAAATGACCATAAAGATCATCAATAAATCGTCCCACGCCTTACCTAGTTATGAGACCTTGGCTTCCGCTGGTATGGATTTAAGGGCCAATCTTACCCAATCGGTGGTATTGCAGCCTATGGAAAGAACTATTATTAAAACCGGACTTTTCCTTGAGCTTCCCCTGGGCTTTGAGGCCCAGGTAAGGCCTAGGAGCGGTTTGGCGGCAAAAAAAGGAATTACCGTACTCAATGCTCCTGGCACGATAGATGCAGATTATAGAGGCGAGGTTGGGGTAATCCTGATCAACCTTTCCAACGAGGCATTTACTGTTGAAAATGGGGAGCGCATTGCTCAAATGGTCATTGCCAAACACGAAAGAGCAGAGTGGGTCCCAGTTGAGGAGCTCAGCGAAACCTCTAGGGGCGAAGGTGGATTTGGGAGTACCGGGCTTAAATAAACGGTCAGGTCCAAATCGCCCTAAACGCTCTCATTGTGCTTAGCTAAAAAAGCAAGTTGTTAGGCCTTAGGCGGTGCAAACCATTCCATTTTGGTGCAGTTGTAGTTATAGATTGCTTAGCCGATTGTGGTAAACAGATTAGGGATCAGTTATGTTATGAATAGACGTCTTCAGATATTATCTTGGGTCATGGGATTTATAATGATCCCTGTGGATTACTATGCCCAGGAAAATGAAATAGGTGAAGCGGAAAGTTCAGAAGTCTTTTTAGAGGAATATACCGATGAGTTTCAAGAGAAGTTTTTTGCTGCACTACAGCAAAAGGGCATTGGGAACTATGACAGGGCTATAAATCTTTTTTTGGAATGTAAGCAATTGGAGCCGGGAAATGCAGTTTTGGATCATGAACTGGCCAGATCCTATTTGGCTTCCAAACAATTTGTATTGGCCCAGCAATATGGTATCGCGGCCGTAGTGGCCAAACCAAAGGATTATTGGGTGTTAAATACATTGGTGGAGATATTGCAGGGTCAAGGTGCCTTGGTAGAAGGGGTAAAAGCTCATATTCCGTTCAATGACCGGGTTTTAAAGGAAAACTTGTCGCTTATCTATTATCGGCAGCAGAATTACGAAGAGGCTTTAAAAATACTAAACGGTATGCAGCGTTCTGAATTTGCTCGGGGACTTAGCATGAAGATCAATGATTCCCTACAACTTGGCAAGACGGCAGAGGCAGACAAAGACAATTCCGAACCAGTAGCTGAAAAGGATAATCCAATGGAGCACTATATAACCATTATATCCGATTTGCTGGAAAAAGGGGATTTTAAACGAGCAGCTGCGGTTAGTACCGAGGCCTTGGAAAGTTTTCCTTTACAGCCCTATTTTTATTATGCATCGGGTTTGGTCTTAAATAGGGATCAGAAATATGGGGAGGCCATAGACGTTTTGGAATCGGGTTTGGATTTTCTTCTGGAAGATGTGGATCTGGCAAATAAAATATACAAGGAGTTAGCAGATGCTAACAGTGCATTGGGAAATTCTTCCAAGGCAAATATGTATCTTAGTAAAATAAAATCGGGCTTATAAGACTATGAAATACAGTATTAAAAAATATTACGGCTGTGCGGTGCTTTTCGCTTTATTTATAGTGTTGGTATCCTGTAAAAGTACAAGTCTGATAAAGAGTGGTGCAGTAGATGAAAATATGACTGCAAAGGCGGTTATTAGGAACCACTATTACTCCCATATTAATTTCAAGACCTTGAGCGGTAGGATGAAAATTGATTATTCTGATGGGGAAGCTACCCAAAGTGTTAGTGTAAGCGTTAGAATGGAAAAGGACAAGGCAATTTGGCTGAGTGCTCCTTTGGGTATTGTAAAGGCCTATATTACACCAGAAAGGGTTTCTTTCTATAATAAATTGGACAATGAGTTTTTTGATGGGGATTTCTCCTACTTGAGTGATCTGTTGGGGACCGAACTGGATTTTGGAAAGGTGCAAAACCTTCTTTTGGGAGATGCCCTGTTCGATCTGAGAAATGGAAAATATACAGTGGATATTGCCAATGACAACTATTTGTTGAAACCTAAGAAGGCAGGTGACCTATTTAAAACTTTGTTTCAGATAGAACCGATGAATTACAAAATGGCTACCCAACAATTGGCCCAGCCCTGGGAAAAGCGTATGCTGGAGATTAACTATAAAAACTATCAGAAGGTAAACAAATGGATACTGCCCAGTGAAATTTCCATTCTAGCTATAGATGGGGAGCAAACCAATAATATTAAGGTGGAATTTAGAAATATGGAGTTCAACAGGACCTTGAATTTCCCATATAATATACCAAATGGTTTTAAAGAAATTGTATTAAATTAATATGAGAAGTAAGCATTCGTATCTAATTTATATCGTGTTGCTTATGTTCATGTTGTGTGGCGGTGGAATGCTGGCGCAAACTAGTGAACAAAAGGCGTTGGAGTCCAAACGGGAGCAACTTCAAAAAGAAATAGCTGAAATAAATAGGCTATTGTTTGCCGAGAAAAAAGAAAAGGGAAATGTCCTGGATCAGATGGAGGCCATGGACCAAAAGATCAACGTGCGCCAACAGCTGATACGGGTTACCAATCAGCAATCCAATTTGCTGAATAGGCAGATCAATACCAATATAAGGAACATTGGTAAGCTAAGAAACGACCTTGCTTTTTTAAAGGAAGAGTACGGGACCATGATCCGGAAATCCTATCAAAATAAATCTGGGCAAAGTAGATTGATGTTCTTATTGTCATCGGAAAATTTCCTTCAGGCTTTTAAGCGATTTCAGTACATGAAGCAATATACCCAATACCGTAAGGAGCAGGGTGAGCAAATTGTAGCAAAAACGGAGGAGCTTACCCAGTTGAACAAGGACTTGTCCAAGCAACGAAAGGAGAAAGATAAACTGGTGGCCGAAAATACACGGATAAAAAATCAGTTGTACAAAGAGATCCAGTCACAAAAGGATTTGCTTAAAAGTATACGGCAGAATGAAAGCAAATATGCGGCGGCCATCAAGAAAAAGAAACAGGAGGCCAAGAGGATAGATCAACAAATAGAAAAGTTGATTCGCTCTGCCATTGCTGCATCCAATAAGGCCGCCGGTAAGTCAACGGCAAGTAGTACTGCCAGTAGCAGCAAATTTGTTCTTACCCCGGAAGCAACCATTGTGGCCAATAATTTCTCGGCCAATAAGGGCAAACTCATATGGCCAGTGGAAAAAGGGATTAAGAGACAAGGATTTGGTATCTATAGCGATGCGGTCTACCCAGGAATAAAGCACCAAAGCAATGGGGTAATCATTGCTACGGACCAAGGCTCCAGGGCAAGGGCAATTTTTGAAGGGGAGGTCATAGCTATTCTCTCTGTTCCGGGAGGAAACAAGGGAGTTCAGATAAAGCACGGGAATTATATTAGTACCTATTACAATCTTTCCAGGGTTTATGTTAAGAAAGGGGACAAGGTGGCGACCAAGGCAGATTTGGGAGATATCCATACCAGCAAGTCCAATGGTACCACGCAGCTGAAATTCTACCTCTACAAGGATACTACCAGGCTTAATCCTGAAGAGTGGATATATCAATTATAAACGATTATGGAATTGAAAGCAATAACCGATTTAAAAGGAACTTTTACGCTACACAATGGCGTGCAAATGCCCTATTTTGGTTTGGGGGTTTATTTGTCTGAAGATGGCAAGGAGGTGGCCAACGCTGTTAACTGGGCGCTGCAGGAGGGGTATAGGCATATAGATACCGCTTCTATATACAATAATGAAGCTGGAGTTGGTGAAGGAATCAGGCAAAGTGGAATAGATCGTCAGGACGTATTTGTGGTAAGCAAGGTATGGAATAGTGATCAAGGCTATGAGAGTACCCTAAAAGCTTATGAGGATAGCTTAAATCGACTTAAATTGGATTATTTGGACCTTTATCTGGTGCATTGGCCGGTAGATGGAAAATTTAAGGAGACATGGCGGGCCATGGAATATTTGTACCGGGAGAAGCGGGTCAGGGCCATTGGGGTGAGCAATTTTATGCAGCATCATTTGGAAGATCTGCTAACCGATGCCGAGACGGTGCCCATGGTGAACCAGATGGAATTTCATCCGTATTTGGTACAGCAGGATTTGATAGATTTTTGCAATAAAAATACCATTCAGTACGAGGCTTGGTCGCCTTTGATGCAAGGTCATGTTTTTGAAATGGAAATAATGAAGGAAATGGCCCGGAAATACAATAAGACCATTGCACAGATTGTCCTAAGGTGGGACCTACAAAAGGGAGTTGTCACCATTCCAAAATCGTCCAAAAAAGAACGGATCATTGCCAATGCAGATATCTTTGACTTTGAATTGGCGCCGGAAGATGTAAAGAAATTGGACGAGTTGGATAGGGGGAAGCGCTTTGGTCCGGATCCCAATAATTTTGATTTTTAATGTAGGCATTTTCTAGCAAGGGCAATGGAAGGTTGCCGCTGCCCAATAGATTGTGCTGATTAGATTCTAATCCATGAACAGTGCTTTGAGCTCTGTGGCGTCCTGAGGCTTCATTTTCCCTGCAAGTACAAGGCTTAGTTGTTTTCTTCTCAAAGCGGCTTCAAATCGCTTTATTTCCTGCTCAGTTTCGGGCTTTAGCTCTGGAACATTGGTGGGTTTCCCGCTGTCATCTACCGCTACAAAGGTGTAAATAGCCTCGTTTACCTTGGATCGCTCGCCATTAAAACGGTCCTCCATCCAGACATCGATATAGACCTCCATAGATGTTCTAAATGCCCTGGAAACAGCTGCTTCTACAGTTACAACGCTGCCCACGGGAACGGCTTGGTTAAAGGCTACATGGTTAACAGATGCCGTAACGGTGATACGTCTACTGTGCCTTCTGGCAGCAATACTGGCTGCCCTATCCATTCTAGCTAGTAATTCGCCCCCAAAAAGGTTGTTCAAGGGGTTTGTTTCACTAGGTAGGACCATATCGGTCATCAAGGTACGGGATTCACGGGGTGTCTTAGGTTCCATATGATGGTTTTGCGCAAAGATACGCTACTAATTAAAAGGAGAAAAAGAGAGTGGAATTATTTTACCGAGCGCAACCAGGCTTCCGGTGATTCGGATTTTTTAATTTTCCTCAAGTAGTTTAAGGCTTCATTGGTGTCGTCAAAACTGCCATAGGCTACCATATGCAGACCATACTGGTTAACGCCAATATAAGAGGCGTCAAAGCCTTTTTTCTTTAATTGAAGCACTTTTTTTTCTGCATTTTCCTTTACTCTAAAGGCTCCGGCTATTACCTGGTGTACCACTTTCTTTTTCTTAGTGATAACGTTTAGGGAAACAGCTGGTAATTCTATAGGGGCCGTATTAAAAAATGTAGCCTCCTGGATGTTTTTGGAGACTTGTTGTTGTGCCTCCTGTTGCGCCAATACAAGATTGGATTCCTTTTCGTTGTAAAGACGGTACCCTGTAAATCCGGTAGCAATGGCCAATAATATCACTGCTGCGTACTTTAAATAGGGTCTAAATCGGGATTCCTTTCTGGTCTCCGGAGTTATCATGAAAGGTATTCTTTCTTCCAGCTCTTCAACTTCCTCTTTTAATACTTCCCTGGATACAGGGGTGGATACAAATGAGGATAGCCCAAAGGATGAGGTGAGGTAGTTTACCTGATAGGAAGGCTGGAATTGTATCTTACCTTCCTTATTAAGCCACAACTGCCCAATGTTGGACAGGCTAAGGCGTTCTCCTGCTGCCAAAAGCTTTTTCCATTCTTGGGAAACGCTGGCAATTTGCTGCTGCATTTCTTCATAGGAAGTCTTTTCGGCATCCGCCATATAGGAGACCAATAAACCATCGTTGGAGGATAATTGTTCGTTGAAAGAAACAATTTTGGATGGGGGGTAGAATGAATTGGTGGTATCGTTGATTACTGCAGACTTCATCTGCGTCAAGAAAGCGCCAAATTCCGGTACAATTACACAATTATACCTGTACAGTAGCTCCGCTATATAATGTTCCGTTCCCATGAGGACAAAGATTGCAAAAAATACAGAAGTTCAAAACTGTTCGCATAACTTTTTATTAACATTATAATTTGTGTATTTTGTAGAGAATTAAGCCTCTGCTATAAATGTCTAAAGATGAAATAATTGCCGCCCTTCGCTTGCAGAACGTCCCCAATATTGGGGATATTACCGCCAAAAAATTAATTGGAAACTGTGGTAGCCCGGCCGCAATTTTTGAAGAGCACAACCATCACTTATTAAGAATAGATGGTATTGGAAAACATACTTTAAAGGGATTAAAAGACCTAGAGCACCTAGAGGCTGCCGAAGCGGAATATGAATTTTTTCGGAACCAGGAAATAACCTTGCATTATTTTATGGAGGATAGTTATCCGGCGTATCTAAAACACTGTGTGGACAGCCCTATCCTTTTGTTTGCTTCTGGGAATATAAACCTGAACAATAAGAGGATAATTAGTGTTGTAGGTACAAGGAATATCACCAGCTATGGGAGTGCTTTTTGTGAGGAATTCATAGCGGAATTGGCTCCTTTGAACCCTGTGATTGTTAGTGGGTATGCCTATGGTGTGGATATATGCGTGCAAAGGGCCGCCATAAAACACGGATTGCAGACCATAGGTTGCTTGGCCCACGGACTCAATCAAATTTATCCCAAAAACCACGAGCGCTACGTTTACGAGGTAGAAAAAAATGGGGGGTTTTTTACCGAATTTTGGAGTACGAGTCAGCCTGAGAGGGAAAACTTTTTAAAGCGAAATAGGATTATTGCCGGAATGAGTGAAGCCACTGTGGTAGTGGAATCTGCGGATAAAGGGGGTAGTTTGGTTACGGCGGATATAGCCAATAGTTATAATCGCGATGTATTTGCCGTTCCGGGGAGGACCCAAGATAAATACAGTAGTGGATGCAATAATTTAATAAAACAACAAAAGGCACATATGCTTACCTCTGCGGCAGATTTGGTTTATATGCTGGGTTGGGACATTGAAGAAAAAAAGGCGGAGCCTGTTCAAAAACAACTTTTTGTAGAGCTCAATGAAACGGAAAAGGAAATCTACGACTATTTGCAACAAGGGGGCAAACAAATGCTAGACCATATTGCGTTAGCGTGTAAGCTGCCCATTTTTAAAGTTTCCTCAACCCTTTTAAACATGGAGATGAAGGGGGTGGTAAGGCCGTTGCCCGGTAAACTTTTTGAGGCCATTTAATATTCTGGGAAATGTGATCTATTTCTCCACCTAGTGGGCAGAGAAATAGTCCTACCAACATTATTCCTCGGTCAAAAAAAAACAAACCAGGGGGTCGCTCAACCTCTACCGTTACCGGCAAACCTGGATTATTATGGTATTTTGTAGATTATTGCCGGCCCTTGCTCTAAACGCCGTACAGATCTTCTTTGAGTCAATTTTGCAAACCGACCGTTGGGTTTGAACCCTATTTTTAATACCCCACCTTTTTTCGCACCCTGGCCAATACTTCATCGGCTACTTTTTTGGCTTTATCGGCACCAATGGCCAGAGCATCGTCAACCTCGTCAAGATGGTTCATATAATAATCGAACTTCTCACGGGCATCCCCAAAACGTTCCAGTATTACTTCATAAAGCGCCTGCTTGGCATGACCATATCCATAGTTTCCATTCAGGTAGTTGCTTCGCATTTCTGCAACCTGTTCTTCGGAAGCTAGAATTTTGTACAGGGCAAAAACATTATCCGTGTCGGGATTTTTTGGAGCTTCCATGGGGGTGCTGTCTGTTTGTATCCCCATGATCTGCTTGCGTAGCTTCTTGTCTGGCTGAAAAAGACTGATCAAGTTCCCTTGACTTTTGCTCATCTTGGAGCCATCGGTACCTGGGATGTACATGGTCTCTTCCTGCACCTTGCCCTGAGGTAAAACAAAGGTTTCTCCCAATTGATTGTGAAAACGGGAGGCTACATCACGGGTAATTTCCAAATGTTGCATTTGGTCTTTTCCCACAGGGACTATTTCTGCATCGTATAGCAGTATGTCGGCTGCCATAAGCATGGGGTAGTAGAACAGACCTGCGTTTACATCATCCAAACGATCGGCCTTGTCCTTAAAGGAATGGGCCAGTGTAAGTCTTTGGTAAGGAAAAAAACAACTTAGGTACCAGGCCAGTTCGGTGGTTTGCGGTATGTCGCTCTGCCGATAAAAAACGGTTTTTTCAATGTCCAGCCCAAAAGCCAACCAAGTGGCGGCAACGGCATAGGTATTATGTCTTAATTGTTCCCCGTTCTTTATTTGGGTAAGCGAGTGCATATCCGCTATAAAAAGAAAAGAATCGTTCTTGGGATCGTTCGCCATTTCTATGGCGGGGGCAATGGCCCCTAAAATGTTTCCTAAATGCGGGGTTCCCGTACTTTGTATACCAGTTAAAATTCTTGCCATTTGTATTTTTTCAAAAGAAGGACAAAGGTAAAAGAAATCCTTAAAACGGACTTAAAATTATTACTTTTGATCTCATGCTATCTGTCATAAAAAAAATAGGCCACTGCTTGTTTCGGATTTGGTTTTATATTTTAGTGGTCTTGCCAATCCTTGTTATGTTGCCCTTTTTGGTGCTCTTTACCCTAACGGAGAAAACCTATCCTCAGTTTTTTTGGATGGCTCGTAACATTTGGGCCAATTTTATACTCTACGGTATGGGTTGCTTTCCCGATATAAAAAGGGAGCAACAACTGGTAAAAGGCCAAAGTTATATGCTGGTTGCCAATCATACCAGTATGCTAGATATTATGTTGATGCTAAAAGTGAGCAAGAATCCCTTTGTCTTTATTGGAAAGAAAGAGCTGGTTAAGATTCCGCTATTTGGCTTTTTCTATAAACGCGTATGTATCCTGGTAGATCGGCAGAGTGCAAAAAGCAGGACCGCAGTTTATAGACGGGCGCAAAAAAGGCTTAATCAAGGTCTTAGTATTTGTATATTTCCGGAAGGAGGGGTGCCGGAAGAACATGTTGTTTTGGATCAATTCAAGGACGGTGCTTTTAAAATGGCCATAGCCCATAGTATCCCCGTGGTGCCCATGACATTCCACGACAATAAAAAGCGCTTTTCGTTTACTTTTTTCAGTGGTGGGCCGGGCAGGATACGCGCCAAGGTACACAGGTTTTTCACCACGGACCATCTAAAAGAGCAGGATAAGGCCGAGTTGCGGGAACGTGTGAGAACTGTAATATTAAAGGAGCTGGAAACGTAGGGGCAATAGCCGTCATCAAAGGTTACATTTCCCATTGGCGTATTGGTACTCTTTGTAACACCATGGGTATCTATTTCTTAACTTACTACTTCAATAAAGTTGGCAAGTCTAGAACTTAAGGCTAAATCCGCTATAAACCCCTAATGAATAGGGGTTAAAACTGCCAGAAGTATCAGAAAAAGTATTCAATTGATATTTAAATAAGGGTTCCACATTAAATCTCAGTTTTGGGGTAAATTTGTAATGCAGGCCAAGTCCCACATTGGTGCTGAAATTAACATTGTTGATGTTGTTGGCTTCCCCTACTTCCGTGGTCTGTCCGTTAGATTTAAGTACTACAAGGTTGTCCATGAGGAACAGGGAACTTAGTCCCCCAATAAGGTTAACGCCAAATTTACGGTCCAATACGGCATAATTTATTTCCAATGGCACTTCTATATATCCAAACTGCTGTCCCATGGTTCCCAGTCTGGTCGGATTTTTACCCGTTACATCGGGGGCAAATAGGGCTCCTTGTTTTGAAATGGGGTTCTCGGTATCGGGGTTGTTCAAAATAATGGACTGGGAGTCCTTGGAATAGTCAATATTCTTTAGCTGGTTGCCCGAAGAAGCGTTGAAGGAGGAGGTAAAGGAGACGTCATTGGTGTTATAGCCAAAATCTACCTTGTGCACTCCGGAACGAAGGCTAAGTTTCTTGGAAATTTCATAAGCTACGGTAATACCATAGCTTAGGGTTACATTTCCTGTTTTGGTATTACTGGCCAAGATGGAATTTATGGGAGATCCTTGTCCCATGCCATTAAAGTAGACCGGAGCCAGGCTGGGGCCGGCAGACCATTTTCCTTTTTTTTCGGATTCTGCGGTCAGGGCATCATTATTTTTTATCTCATCCAAAATAGACTTCTTATTGGAAGAAGGTTGCTCTGTAGTGCTTATGGGAGTGTTATTGTCCTTCTCATTGGTTGTATTGTGGTTTTGGAAAGCAAGGTCTTGTTTTTTGTGGGCTGTTGGGTTTTTCTTGTCTTCATTTGCGGCAAGGCCTTGGGCGTGAAGCCTGTTTTGCTCCGATTCTTTACTTGTTGATTTGGTGGTGTTTTCAGGGTTTTGCAACTGCCCATTGGTTGGGAATGGTTTGCTGTTTGTTGATTTCTTTGTTGTGGCTAAATCTACTGCCGTACCTTTTGGGCTGGGGGTAATCTTGTGTATAACGCTGGGACTGTCTTCTTTTGTTGCTTTAGGGGTTGTGGCCTCCTCATTAGCTGTGATGCCTGTTGTTTGGTCTGTAGGGGTGTTGGGCGTATTGCCGTTCTCCAAAGGGGTGTCGTTTTGTTCAACATCGGTAATCACCGGGTAATCCTGCTCCCTATCAAGGAAAGGGTTAATTGCAAAGAATAATATGGCCAATGTAGCGGCTATTCCAGCAGCTTTCCACCATATAGGGAAAACCTTTCGGGACTGTTTTTTTTTGTCCAGGGAAGTGGCTATGGAGTTCCAGACTTTTTCATCTGGGATTTCCTGGAAGTTTGCCAACTTTTCCTGGAATAATTTGTCTAAATTGCTTTTACTCATTTTTTTGTTTGTTCAGCTGGGACCGCATGGTAAGGCTTTAACTTTCCATGGTGACCCTGGCTTTATTTGCCTCAATTTTTTCTTTTAATATCATTCTGGCCCTTGCAAGATTGGATTTGGAGGTCCCTGGGGAGGTTCCTAGCATTTCACTTATCTCTTTATGGCTGTAGCCATCCAGCACATATAAATTGAAGGTTAAGCGGTATTTATTTGGGAGTTCCTGTATATAGCCAAGTAAGGTGGCCAAATCAAGGTTCATATAACCGGTATCTTCAGGAACTTCTTCCTCAATATTATCGGTTACCAGAGATAATTTCTCCTCTTTTCTGTATTTCTGGAGCACCGTATTTACCGTAATCCGCTTTATCCAGCCTTCAAAGGATCCCTGGTGTTTAAATTGGTCTATTTTGTTGTAGATAGTCATAAAGCTATCATGAAGATTATCTTCCGCCTCCGTTTTATTGCGCGAGTACTTAAGACAAATACCATACAGTATCCGGGAATATTCCCGGTACAACTGTTCTTGTGCTTGTCTGTCCCCCTTTTTGCAATTATTGATGAGCTCTACTGGATTACTCAAAATATGGATTGGGTTATAAGCTTAATTCTTTATAGCGGCCGAGCTGTTGTTATTTGTTATTGGGGCCTTGGCTGTGTTATTACTGTTTACTGGTACCGAAATTTCCAAATAAGTGGGCTCCCCATTTTCGTCCTCTCCGGTCCAATATCTAAATAAATAGGTTTCGTCATAGATCACCTCAAAGTTGAAAGAGGATACTAAATCTTCCCCTTCTCCGGTACATTCCTCATCTTCGTTTTCTATCACGGTTCCTATGGTCACCACCTTTCTAGTGGTCGTATCTTCCTTAACAACATCAAAACCTTCGAAAAAGGTACAATTATCCGGTCTAAAATAAGTAACTTTTATATTATAGATTTCACCGTAATCAAAAGATTCGGGCATTTCAACAGACTTAACCTGTAAGGCTTCAAAATGATAGTTAACGTCATCGTCTATTTCACAGGAGGTAATTAATGCTAAAGTGGCAACAAGCAGCAAAAAGAATACTCGTTTCATAATTCTAAATTTTAATTTACAGTAAGGGTTTTGGAAACCTATTGCCTATTTCATTGTCCAAACAATATTGATATGTTCGGGGGCAAGGGGCTTCATAACAATTGCTTTTTGCTATTAGATGTAAGTTGGGATTAAAGGTTGCGTGTAGAAAGAAAAAATCCCGATTGGATCGGGATTTTTAGTTTAAGCTTTTACTGTTTTAATGGCTTCTATTATCTTGCCTTCCAATTCCTCCATTAGTTCGGGATTGTCTAGCAGTAAATTTTTAACGGCATCCCTGCCTTGGCCAAGTTTTGTGTCCCCATAGCTAAACCAGGATCCACTTTTCTTAATAATTTCAAATTCAACTCCCAAGTCAATTATCTCCCCTACCTTGGAAATCCCTGCGCCATACATTATATCAAATTCTGCTGTTCTAAACGGAGGGGCTACCTTATTTTTAACCACTTTCACCCGGGTTTTGTTCCCCTGTACCTCACCATCGGTATCTTTGATCTGTGTAGACCTTCTAATATCCAACCTTACCGAAGCGTAAAACTTTAGGGCATTACCCCCAGTGGTT
>JBFHGV010000010.1:0-16935 GCA_041582955.1 Arenibacter sp. | reverse complement strand
ATGGGCCTGCCTTCATGAGCAATTAGTTCGTTGAAGTAACCGGATATTTGTAGGCCTGTACTGAGTTCTACCGTACCCAATTCCTTGGAATTGATTAATTTTTGCAAGCCACTTAGTCCACCTTTGCGCAAAGCCATGGTGTTTGCAAATTCCTCCAATACCTGGCTTAGATATGCAAAATCTGGGGTAACAAAAAGTTGCGGCTGTGGCTGAGTGATATCAAAGGAGGTATGGGCGGCTTCAATGGAGTAGGCTATTTTTTTTACCTTATCGCTCATGCACCATGCACTTTCACCAATAGAGGATAACAATCCAGCGCCGTATATTTTAGGTTTTTCCAAGCTGCCGATAAGGCCGTATTCCACCGTCCACCAATGCAGGTTCCTTATAAGTGCCATTTCACTGGGCTCTCCCATGTTTTCTTGTAATTCCTCGATTTTCTTTTGGGCCTTGTCTATAACGTCTTTGGGGATGCCTTCCGCTTCTTTTATAATGGACAAATGTCTTACCGCCTCGTAAAGTTCATAATCCTTCGCGCTTGATATAGCTTTGGAGCCTATTTCTCCAAAGCGCCTTAAGTATTCCGCGTATTCCGGATTGGCAATGATAGGGGCGTGGCCTGCGCCCTCATGGATAATGTCCGGTGCTGGTGTATATTCAATATGATCTAATTGTCTAATGTCCGATGCTATGACCAATACATTGTAAGCCTGGAATTCCATAAAAGCGGATGGGGGTATAAAGCCGTCCACGGCTACGGCCGCCCAGCCTATTTCCTTTAGAATACGGTTCATACCGTACATGTTGGGGATGTAATCTATAGAAATCCCTGTTTTTTTTAGGCCTTCTATGTAGCTGTTGTGTGCCGCTTTGCTGAGGTGATCTACATTTTTTCGCATTACATAGCGCCATACCGCTTGGTCTATGGGGGAATAGTCCTCATAATTCTGAGGTTTAATATATTGTTTCAGATGTTTGGGAAGTCTATCCAATATGTAATTGCTCTCAAAGGACATAATTGTTTTTTAGTGCTTTTAAAGATACAAAATGCCTTTATGTTCCCCAAGGGGATATTTTGGCCGTAGATACTAATTTATTTTTGAACGGTATCCCAATATAGGGTTTGTTCAACATTGGTCCGCAACTGTGGTAAGACCAGTTTTTTGGGGAAAGGGATAGATTTCTTTTTGGTCAAAGGGGCAAAAAAAATCCCCTACCGATAAAATGATAGGGGATTTCTTGGGGGATTTTAATCTAAATTGTTCTAAGTATAAGGACCAGAATAGTAATCGGCGTATGTATTATACAAAGAATATATATCTTAAATGGGCTATGAACTCCTTACTGCGATGACCGCTAAGAGGCCCTAAATTAATAGGGACCTAGTTTAAAGCTGTTCCTGGAGGATAAGCTTTTAGGATTTCAGAAACAAATTCCTTGATTCGTTCTTCTTTCTTTTCAATATTTCGAATATTGTTCAAGGTGCCAACCCCTCTACCTTGCCAAACCAACTCCTTGTTTTTAGCGTCAATAACATCAATATATAAAGAACCTTCTGTCCTGGTGCTTACATTGTTGCCGGGATAGGGAGATCCCCAATAAAAAGGATGCCAACCCCAACCATAGTAACCAGCTCCCCAATAATTACTGTATACATCTACCTGTTGCCTTTCTTTGGTAAAGATGCTGAGTAAAATATCTGGATTCTCCGATTTTACAAAACCTCTAGAGTTCATTTCGTTGTCTATAGCGTGTAAAATTCTTTTCTTATCCAAATCCGATATTTGGGCCTTATCTATACCAGTCTTGTAGAATGCATAGGTTTTGAACGAATTAAAATTGGCGTCCTTATCATAATCCGATAAAACACGAACCGAGGTACATGAACTTATAAAAAGTAATACCATTATCGGAACGACTAAAAATCTAATTTTTTTCATAGCTATTTTTTTGAATTAGTACTAATATTCCAATATTTTAATCTCAAAAATCATGCCGAACACACTAGTTATGGCGTCGCTGATTGGTTTTTCTGTCATAGCCATAGGGGCAATGTTTGCAGCCGCTTTCGCAACAAGACCCTCTTTTTAGGTGATATTGTCGTGTAAAAACTTTATAGCCTTCGGGGGAAAGGTAATAATCACCCTC
Organism: Arenibacter sp.; assembly: GCA_041582955.1. Taxonomy (GTDB): domain Bacteria; phylum Bacteroidota; class Bacteroidia; order Flavobacteriales; family Flavobacteriaceae; genus Arenibacter. The sequence goes on along the minus strand of JBFHGV010000010.1, from coordinate 14,787 downwards.
CTCTATGGGTATGATTTTTTTCATTAGTGTAAATTTATAGGATTTGTGCCAATCTTCTTTCCTTATGTGCAATATTGTACCATTTTTTTATGTGAATGGAGTGTAAATGTTACTTTTAAACCTATAATGTTGGCAGTAAGTCGATTATGGAATAACTTTTGAAGTCAAGGTTATATATTTAAAGAAACGGAATAGCGTTGATATGATTTTAGTTTTTAAACATTTTTTTTACAAGAACTACGTTGGTCTTTCGCTATGGCCATTTATCATACTTAAGAGCGCTTCGCTCAGAAAGGATGCTATTTTAATAAATCATGAGCGAATTCACCTAAAGCAACAGCAAGAACTGCTAATTATTCCATTTTATCTTCTCTATATAATGGAAGGGCTTATTAGGTTTCTGATATACTTTGATGCCTACAAGGCCTATAGAAATATTAGCTTTGAGCGCGAGGCCTATCATTGTGAATCCAACTTATATTATCTTCCGCAGAGAAGGCCTTTTAGCTTTATTAAATATCTTTGGGGCAAAAACCCTTAAGCGTGCAAGGAATTAATCAAGAAGTACATCTCCCAATCTTAAAGGAAAAGCAGCTTGCCCTTTTTGTTAAACGGGAAGACCTGATACATCCCCTTATATCTGGCAATAAGTACCGTAAATTAAAGTACAATATCCTTGCGGCCAAGGAGGAGGGACAGCATACCTTACTAACCTTTGGCGGTGCATTTTCCAATCATATTGCGGCAACGGCCTATGCCGGAAAAAAATATGGGTTACGTACCATTGGAGTAATAAGGGGCCAGGAACTAACAGCAAGTTGGAAGCAAAACCCAACCCTGGCCAAAGCCCATGAGCATGGTATGGAATTTAGGTTTGTAAGCAGAAGCCAATATAAGGAGCGGTCCAATACCTCATATGTGGAAGCATTACAAAAACAAGAGGGTCCGTTTTATTTGGTTCCCGAAGGGGGTACCAATGCTTTGGCCATAAAGGGGTGTGAGGAAATTCTGAGCAGCGGAGATAGGGATTTTAATGTTATATGTAGCAGTGTGGGGACTGGTGGAACCATAGCGGGAATTATTAATTCTGCACAAGAGAATCAGAAAGTTATAGGGTTTCCTTCACTGAAAGGTGATTTTCTAAAAAAAGATATTTGTAATTTTGTGACCAAAGAAAACTGGGAATTGAACCCTGATTATCATTTTGGGGGTTATGCCAAGGTTTCCAAGGAGCTAATAGCTTTTATAAATCAATTTAAGGAAATGACAAATATCCCTACCGATCCCATTTATACTGGGAAGTTGTTATTTGGTATTTTAGATTTGGTGAAGCGGGATTATTTTGATCCGGGAACTAGAATATTGGCAGTGCACACCGGTGGTTTACAGGGTGTGGAAGGAATGAATTTGGTCTTAAAAAAGAAGAATCTACCATTGATAAAAGTATGATAAAAAGAATTGCAGTAACAACAATTTTAGGAATGTTTCTATTTAGCTGTGGAGTGAAAAAGAGAACTACATATGCTAAAAAACCAGAGCAAAGAACTACGGTTGCTACTAAAAAGTCCGAATCCAATATCAGAGGCGGGGCCGAGGCTGAAGGGGAATACGCCTTACCAGAGGATACAGGGAAATTTAAAAGATTTAGTGTAAATAGCGTAGAGGAGTACATTGATACCTTTGCCGATATTGCCAAGTTTGAAATGCAGGCCTATGGTATTCCGGCCAGTATTACCCTTGCCCAGGGCATCTTGGAAAGTGGGGCCGGTAGAGGGGAGCTAAGTGCTAAGACCAACAACCATTTTGGGATAAAATGCCATACGGATTGGAGCGGCGATTATGATTTTCACGATGACGATGCAAAGGGTGAGTGCTTTAGAAAATACAACCATCCCATGTATTCCTTTAGGGACCATAGTATCTTTCTTACTTCAAGGGCGCGTTACGCCTTTTTGTTTAATTTGGACCACGATGATTACAAGGGGTGGGCCCATGGACTAAGAAAGGCGGGCTATGCAACCGATAGGAAATATCCGCAGAAGTTGTTGGCCCTGATAGATCGCTATCAACTGGACAGGTATGACAGGGAAGTTCTGGGTGCGGGGAAGATAGTAAAGAAAGAGCCTAAGGAGTACGACTATAAAATTCATGTAGTGCAAAAAGGGGATACCCTTTATTCTATTTCCAAACGATATTTTGTTTCCATTCCGGAATTAATGAAATTGAATAATATGCCAAACAGTAATTTGGCCATAGGTCAAAAATTGACCGTGAAATCTGAGAAAATTAAATAATTTATGATTTATAAGAGAAGCAGCGCTTTGTTTGCTGAGGCGCAGCGTTATATTCCAGGGGGTGTAAATTCGCCTGTTCGGGCGTTTAAGGCCGTTGGGGGAAACCCTATTTTTGTTAAGGAAGCCAAAGGAGCCTATCTATATGATGAGGACGGTAACAAATTAATAGATTACATTGCTTCATGGGGGCCGTTGATCTTAGGACATGCCTACGATCCTGTTATCAATGCTGTTATTGAAAAAGCAAAGAAAGGGACCTCTTTTGGAATGCCTACAGAAATAGAGACCCAGTTGGCTCAATTGGCGGTGTCCATGGTTCCCAATATAGATAAGATAAGATTTGTGAATAGCGGAACCGAAGCCTGTATGAGTGCGGTACGTTTGGCCAGGGGATTCACCGGTAGGGATAAGATTATTAAATTTGCCGGCTGTTACCACGGCCATTCCGATTCATTTTTAATCCAAGCCGGTAGTGGTGCGGTTACTTTTGGAAGCCCAAACAGTCCGGGTGTTACCCAAGGTACGGCCAAGGATACCTTATTGGCGCAGTATAATAATTTGGAAAGTGTAAAGGCCTTGACTGCGGCAAACAAAGGGGGGATTGCCGCCGTTATCATAGAACCCATTGCTGGAAATATGGGCTGTATTATTCCTGATGAAAGTTTTATTAAAGGACTAAGGGAGCTGTGTACCCAAGAAGGTATTTTGCTAATTTTTGATGAGGTTATGACCGGATTTAGACTGGCCAAGGGTGGCGCACAAGAGGTATTGGGAATTGATGCCGATATTGTAACCTTTGGTAAGGTCATTGGTGGTGGATTGCCAGTGGGAGCTTTCGCGGCCAGAGATGAGATTATGGGGCATTTGGCTCCGGACGGACCGGTATACCAAGCAGGGACCTTAAGTGGAAATCCGTTGGCCATGAGTGCAGGATTGGCAATGTTGACCGAGCTCAACAATAAGCCTGAGATCTTTAGAAGCCTTGCGGACAAGACAAAATACTTGGGCGAAGGCTTAGCGCAGGTTTTAAGAGATAACAATATTCCTTTTCAGATGAACAGATTTGGTTCTATGATTTCCATACATTTTACGGACGAAGCCGTAGTGGATTTTAAAACCTCGGCCAAAGGGAACAACGATATATTTAAGAGGTATTTTCACGGTATGTTAAAACAAGGTGTTTACCTTCCTCCCAGCGCATTTGAGAGCTACTTCTTGAACGATGCCCTGAGTTATCAGGATTTGGATGATACCATAGCGGCATTATCCAAAATTGCCGGGGATCTAATAGCCTAAACCAAAGAGGCTGAAAAAGCGCTAATACCCCTTTTTCAGCCTCCTATATTAGTGTAGGTAAGACCAACTATTTTCCCACGCCCCTTTTTCTGTTGCCTTGTTTTTCCTTACCTTTTCTATTGCCTTCCCTTCGAAGTTTCATTTTCTCCCATTTGGCATATTGATCCTTATTTAAAATTTGTTTCATTTTTTCTTTTTCTGCTATCTGCCTGTCCAACATGGCTATTTGCATGGAGTAGCGTTCCTCAGCACTTAATTTTTTGGACTCTCCACTTTCCCTTCTTTCTTTCATTTCATCCATTTTCTCCATTCTATGGGCAGCATTCTCCAGATTAACGCTTTGAATCTGCTTCTGTTGGGAATCCGTAAGATCCAAGGCTAATGCCATACGTTTGGTTTGTAGAGTAGCCATTTGTTCCGGAGTCAAATTTTTCATGTTCCCTCGATCCCCTTTTTCGTGTCCTGGTCTTTGTGCTGTGGCAACTACTCCTACCATTACCGCTAATAGTACTACTAATTTTCTCATAATTTTTATTTTTATCGATTTTGTATATAGGACGGCTTTAAGAACCTATGGTTTAATGAAGGCTGTTTTTTGGGGGAAATTTAACAATTAACAGCGGAGCATGGAATTGGAACTGGGAGTCCGTACCATGGGAAATGAAGGGACGTATAGCCTGCTGGAGGTTTTCATAAAAAAAATGCGGATGTACCTAAGTGCATCCGCATTTTTTAAAGTAAATTATTGTTTATCTTTTATTGTAGGCTTATAAGTTCACCATCCGTATGGTGGGCAAGTGACTCCACATTGGCCTTTGATGGTTCCGCGCTTAGCAATTCGTTTTCAGTTACTGTATCATCAGATAGGTTGTTGTAAACTAGTATGGATACTAAAAAACAAATAAAATATAGGAAACTTTTTATTTTGTAGGACATAGATTTGGGTTTTAAAGATGTCCCTAAGATATATAAACTACCGTTTTGTAGTAAATGAATGTTGTGAAATGGACACAAGAAGGTTGTAAAACGTCCAAAAGTTGTGGTAGGAACCTTAAGGTTCCATCAAAATTACTGCTATTCCAGTATTTCTTTTAATTCTACAATTGTCTGATCATTGTCCAATGGAGCGGTGTCCAATTGAAGTATTTCTGCCGATTCTATCTTTTCAGTTTCCGTTTCCCAAGAATGGTATAGTACAGCAGAGGCTACAAAACAAATAAAATACAGAAGGCTTTTAATTTTATAAGACATGATTTAGGGGTGTTGTTCTTGGGTTAAATGTAGGAAAAACACTAAACAATCATAAATAAAAAATGTTAAAATTTGTATTTAATCGATGAAATGTGTCCGTTCAACGGTATTTTTAGGAAAATGAAACTATGATTATTTCGAATAAAAAAGCCTTGTTCTTTTAGATAGACCAAAGAACAAGGCTTTATAAAGGTGGCAGTTCACTGCTTATTTTTAATTATTGGAAGGGTCTAAAATGGCTTCAATACGTACTACGGCATCCTGCAAATGATATTTGCTCATTTTGTCGGTTGTTCTACCAATTCCATTTTTAAGGTCCTTTTTAAGAATGTTCAGTTCGGCCCTTGCAACCGATCGTATGTCTGACTGGCTAATATTAACCGGGGTCGATTTTTGATATCCGCCAGATTCGGGTTTCTTTCCTTCGTTATCGGCAGTCATCAAATAGGCAAGCCTTTCTATATGTGCTTTTTGAAGGTTTCTTCTATAAGTGTCTATACTTTTTCCACTACTGACTTCGGACCATAGGCCTTGTCTAAGGTCTGCCATCATGTTCAATAGGGAATAAGCTTCCTTGCCGTTGGCAGTTTGGTTTTCAATTAATCTTGCCAGTTTGCCAAGGCTTAATATATTGTTCAGTGTTTTTACTTGGAGGTTTCTGATACGTTCTACACCTCCAGAATATTCAATCTTGTTGAAGATGTCTTGATCTATAAGCCATTCAGGTGTAGAGAACAACTGTTCCTGTATAAACACAAGACAGTTTTTTTGATGTTCTTTGCTTACCGGAGTATAAACGGGTCCTTCTTGGTCGTAGGTTTTGTAGTGTTCGTATACTCCGCCAATATTATTGCTAACATGACCCATATACCTATTGAATTGGGAAATTACCTGTCCGTAAAGGGTGTTTAGGTCATCGTAGTTCTTACCGGGTTCTGCTGTCCATTCAATAAGGTTTGGCACTATCCGCTTGAGGTTTTTTATTCCGTATGCGCTGGCCTTTATGGCATTATCGCCCAAATCCTCTGTCTGCGAGCTGGGGTCTACCACATCGCCCACCTGCTGATGTCCAAATCGGTAAAGTGGGTCTCCAGCGTGTTCCAGAATCCATTTGTCCAGGACTTGCTTTTCTTCCTTATCGGTTTTGTTCAATATTGGTCGGTACCCCCAACTTATGGCATATTTGTCGTACACCCCAATTTCTGGCATCAGCGCTACGTCCTCATCTCCTGGTTGGGCAATATAGTTAAAGCGCGCATAATCCATTATAGAGGGGGCTGTGCCATATTTCTTGGTAAAGGAAGCCGATCTGAGCGAATCTACCGGATAGGCTACACTGCTTCCCATATTATGCGGTAATCCAAGTGTGTGTCCTACCTCATGTGAAGATACAAAGCGAATTAGACGTCCCATAACTTCCTTCTTAAATGCTACGCCTCTGGCTTCTGGATTAATGGCCGCGGTCTGTACAAAAAACCAGTTTCTTAATAATGTCATCACATTATGGTACCAATTAATGTCAGATTCCAATATCTCACCACTTCTAGGGTCGCTAACATGTGGTCCATTGGCATTTGGGATAGGTGAGGCCAAATAACGTACAACGGAATAACGTACATCTTCGGGCGACCAGTCCGGGTCTTCTTCCGGCGATGGAGGGTCTTTTGCCAAGATGGCATTTTTAAACCCTGCTGCTTCAAAGGCAACCTGCCAATCCTCAATACCTTGTTTTATAAAAGGAACCCATTCTTTTGGAGTGGCCCTATCAACATAATATATTATGGGTTTTTTGGGTTCTACCAGTTCCCCATTATTGAATTTTTCAAGATCCTCATCCTTAACTTCCAATCGCCATCTGTCTAGATAGCGCACCGTCTTGCTTTCTTGGGCATCAAGGCCATAGTCTACCTGGCCACGTGCAAACCACCCCACCCGTTCGTCAAAATAACGACGTTTCATTGGGGTTTCTGGAAGCAGGATCATGGAATTGTTGATTTCTATGGAGATAGACCCTAGACTACCGTTTGATGGTGGGTTTGCTGCAACATACGTTTTTACATGCCTTGCCTCAATATTTAAGGGAAAGCTTTTTAGGGTGTCTATATAACTTCTAGAGGCGTCTAAACGGGAAACCTTATAGGTCTTTCTGTAATGATCTGGCATGCCCAATGCATTGACGTCCGTTTCAAAAAGCTCGTTGATTTGAATCACGGTAGCCGGATTCAAGGAGTCCTTTTTAAGTGCTTTTATATCAAAGGTAAATAGAACAGGTTCAAAATTGGAATTTACCACGGCCTCATGAACTGGTAGGGAGTCAGAGGCCACAATGTCATGGCTTACTACCCTGAGTAGAACTTGTTTGGGTTTCTTTTCCCATCTGAGTACCTTGGTGTTTATTTTTCCGCCCCCAAAACCAATGCCGGTTGCAGTTTTGGCAATTCTACTTACCATCAACATTTCTTTGTTAAACAGGGAGTCTGGTATTTCGTAATACTGTTTGTCGTCTACCACATGGATATTAAACAAACCTTTGTCTGTTTTTGCCTCTTTGGTAATGATTTTTTCATAGGGTTCTATCCCCCCTTTTTTGGATTTATCCTTGGCATTACTTTGTTCGGATTCTGTTTTTTTCTTTTTAAAGATCTGTGCTTCGGCAGTGGGGAAGCAACCAAAAAACAAAAATGCGAGCAACGCTTTTGTTAGTAAGTTTTTGAACATTTTTTATTTTATTTAGATGAATTCATGAATTCTTTCAAAGAACCAAAAAAAAAGTAAGTTCCGGAAATACAAAAGGACAATTGGAGTTTTGTTATTTTTTTAACGTTTTTATTTGTTTTTGAGTGAAAGTGGTTCTTTTTTGTTGAAATAAAGAGGGTTTTATTCAAAATTGTGTAACAGTTTTGTTTTGTTGTCGTCTATATATTAGGGAATTTTCTTTTTAAGAAGTATTTGAATTAGCAATTGGTATGGCCTCTGCAAGAAACTGCGGGGCCTTACTTTTTTAATCAGAGTCTAAATACAATATGGACCTTTTAAAATATAAGGGGAATCACAAATTGATACATCAAGACCAAAAGAGCAACCGAAATTAGGTTGAGTAGAATGCCTATCCTGGCCATTTGATACACTTTTACATACCCACTAGCAAAAACAATAGCGTTGGGCGGGGTGGCCATTGGCAGCATAAAGGCACAACTACTGGCCATTGTTACCGGTATTAGTAGATACAATACTGGAATTTCCAAACCTATGGCTATCCCTGCTACCACTGGGGCTAGTACTGCTACCAATGCTACATTGCTCATCAATTCGGTCATAAATAGCATCATGAGTACCAAAAGGGTTACCGTAAAGAGAATACTTATCTCACTGGTCTGTATGGCATTGGCCACCATATCTACAATGCCACTTGTAGACATTCCCTCTGCCAGGGCCAGTCCGCCTCCAAATAATACAAGAATACCCCAAGCAAGTTTTTCTGTATCCTTCCACCGTAAAATAAAATCCCCTTTTTTAAGGTTGAACGGGACAGAGAAAAGGGCTATGGCTGCAACCATGCTGATTATGGTATCAGACAGCCCCAATTGGGGGAACAAACTATTAATAAGGGTCCTAAATATCCATAGGAAGACGGTAATGCCAAATATGATCAGAACCATTTTTTCCCTTCCACTGGTAGGGCCTAATTTTCGTAATTCTTCCTGAATAATTTGTTTGGATCCGGTAAATTTCAACTGCTTATTGGGAAAAAGCCACTTAACCAGCACTAGGTAACTTATGGCAACCATAATAATGGAGAATGGCAACCCGATAACCATCCATTTTAAAAAGGAAATTTCAATATGATATTCGTTTTCCAATAGGCCTATTAGGATAGAATTGGGAGGGGTTCCAATAACAGTGGCTATACCTCCGGCATTGGCCGAGAAAGCAATTCCCAACATTACGTTGAGGGCAAAATTACGATCATCTTTGGTAAAGCCATCAGCATCATTGACCAATAAACCAATGACAGACAGGGCAATGGGCAGCATCACCACCGTGCTGGCCGTATTACTGATCCACATGCTTAAGGAAGCTGTAGCGATCATAAAGCCCAGTATCACTTTATTAGGGGTGGTTCCCGTAATTTTTATGATATTCAGGGCAATTCTCTTGTGTAGATTAACTTTTTCCAAGGCCAAGGCCATGACAAAACCACCAAAGAAAAGAAATATGATAGGGCTACCGTAATTGGCTCCCACTTGGTTTATGGGCATAATACTGAGTGTGGGGAACAGTATTAGTGGCAGGAGGGCAGTCACCGATATGGACACCGCCTCGGTAATCCACCATATTACCATCCATAAGGCTACAGCAATAACGGCATCGGCTTTTTCCGATATAAGGGCAGTTGGTAAATTAATTAATAGAAAAAAGGAAATAGGGCCCAGTAGAAGGCCTATTTTTTTACTAATGTCCATGCCTTAGGTTTCTGAGTTTCTAAGCTAAGGTATTTTAGGTAGTTATTAAAATCATAACCGCCAATTTTATGCTCCTTACCCATGTCCGAAATATTGCGTTAGTTTAGGCATACCTTATGCCCCTACCCTTAAGTAGGGGGTAGTAGCCAAGAGGTTTACGCTACCTGTTTATTTAATATACAATAGAATCGGTAGCTAAAGCAGGAAGTGCATAGCCTCCATAGTCCAAAAACACTTCCCCGGGCTTACGTTTTTCCAACGTTTCTGGTTTTTGGATAGGGGTGTTGTACAAATACACCGTCTGTAGGGTTTTAAACTTTTTTAATTTGGACAAATGGGTTTCTTGGAAATTTGTGCCTACCAGATTGATGCTTTTTAAATATTCCAGTTGTTCCAAGCTTTCAATATTTTTTCCAGTAATATCGCTGTTGTCCAACTTTAAAAAGGTAAGGTGTGGAAGGGATCCCAATTTTTCAAAAATAGCGTCGCTTATTTGAGTGTCACCCAGGTCAAGTGAAACTATTTGATCTTTGATGGGTAGAAGCAAATTAAAATCCCTATCGGAAAAAGAGGGTTTATTGATGCAGGATACCTTAATGAAATTGCTGTTTTCACTAAGCGGCTCTACATGTAAACCTTTTTTCTTCAGTGCCGAAATGGTATCCTTGGCAATTTCGGCAACCTCTACATCGGGGTAGGTGTTGTCCTCTACCTTGGGAAAAAAATCTTGGAACAGATTCTTATTGAGTCCTAGTTCCCCAATTTTTTTATCAAAGGGATTACTGTGCGTTATCCAAGCTTTTATGATGGCTATCTCACCTTTGGAAAGCTGGGTCTTGTCTTTTGGGGGCATGTGGTCTTCATGCTCCAATGGTAGTATCAACCTTGCGTACAAAGAACTGTTCTCCGGGTCATTGGGTTCTATGACGGCACCATTTTCACCCCCCTTAAGGATTCCATTTTCTTCCTCCAACCGTAGTTGGTCCTTTTCTTTTTTTGCATTGTGGCAGCTTACGCATTTGTTGTTCAGTATGGGCTGCACCACATCGGTATAAAGTACAGCCTCTTCCCAGTTTTCTTCGTCAAGGGTGGGCATTTCATGGGTTTCGGGACCAAGTCCCAAAAATATTTTGACGTTACTGGGCAAGGGTTCTATAAGATAATCTGATCCATGGGTGATGTTCCCTCCAAGGTGTCCGGTAAAGGAGATAAGAATGAGTAGGGAGAAGGACATAAGCACAACAGGTAAGCGCTTTATCAGATCTATTCTAGAAGGGTCCAATAAACGGAAGTACATGAGTAATGAAAAAATAGCGGTTGCGATTCCCAGCCACAAATGGAATTTTACCGTGTCAAAGGAATACCCTTCCCCTAAGTACAATAAGTACCCGCTAACACAGGCTACGGTTGCAGAAATAAATCCCCAAAAAAAGATCAGGGCGATTATTTTGGTATATGCATTGTTTTTTCGGTCATACCACTGTAGCAATAAACCGGTAATGATAAAACCGATAGGTAAATGAACTACAACGGGGTGCAAACGTCCTATTAATTGCTGCATTACTTCCATTGATCAACTATTTATTCAATTTTAGGCGTTTCTTTAAGCTTTCCATCATAAAAACATTGGCTTTCCATTGGTCGGTTACCGGAATTCTGGTGTAGGGCAGGGTGGGCATGTAGTCTGCTGGGCCAAATTCTGTAGTTACGGTGAAAACCCCTTTATGTTCTTTCCAACCTTTTCTTATTACTTCCTCCCAAATGTCCATGTGTCTTTCCAGGGCCTTGTTCCATTCCGGGGCTTGTGGGTCGTTGACCTGTGGGCCTTCGGCATGGCCTATACGGGCATGGATATGGTTGGACCTATTTTTTACAGTTGAAAGCAATTGGTCTTTGCCCTCCAAAAGCGATTCGTGAACCACCATCCAATGACTGATGTCCAATGTTAGCAGCAGTTCGGGGATATTGTTTAAATATTCGTTGGTGTTGGGTAAGTTATAGCTGAAACGTCCTCTATGGGTTTCGTGGTATACCGGTATATTGTATTGGGCACTTATGGTATTGGCGGCCTCGATAAAGGCTTTATTTTGTTCAAAGGTGAAGAAATCACTGCCTGTTTGTGAATTAATCAAAACGGGGTTCCATAACATTAGGGCTTCCAGCTTTTTTTTGTATTGTTCCAGGCTCTCATTAAAGGGTAGGCCCCTATTGGTGCCGTGCAGGAGGTTAAGACGAAGTTTGTATTTTTTTAGGGCCGTTTTCAGGGCCATTTGCTCCTCTGTCCCAGAAGGCAACCATATTTCCAAACCGTCATACCCGGAGGTTTTTGCCCTTTCACAGAAGTCGTTCCAAGACAATTGATTGCCCCAGTCCGTTTGAAAGAACAAGACTTTTTCCTGTCCATAGGAGAGTAATATAGATCCAAAAAGTAATAGTAGTATTCGCATGTTATGGGTTGGTTTGGTTGTATTTTAGGCAAGTATATCATGAATCACATGGCCTTCCACATCGGTAAGCCGGAAGGGCCTTCCCTGAAAGTCAAAGGTGAACTCTTCGTGGTCAAAGCCCAATAGATGTAACATGGTGGCATGCACATCATGTACCGATACCTGTCCTTCCAGGGCAGAAAACCCTATCTCATCGGTAAGGCCATGGCTGGCGCCTTTTTTTATGCCGCCACCGGCCATCCACATGGTAAAGGCATCGCCATGGTGATCCCTTCCCTTATAGGCCATCTCCTGTCCTTCCCTGTTTTCTTGCATGGGCGTACGGCCAAATTCGCCTCCCCAAACAACTAGGGTCTCATCTAGCAATCCCCTTTGTTTGAGGTCTAAAAGCAAGGCCGACATGGGGCGGTCTATTTCGGTACATTTGTTTCTAAGACCTAGGTCCACTGCCGTATCGTGGCCTGTTCCGTGGCTGTCCCAGCCCCAATCGAACAATTGAACAAAACGTACTCCGTCCTCGACCAATTTTCTGGCCAAAAGACAATTATTGGCAAAAGATTCTTTCCCTGGTTTTACCCCGTACATTTCCTTTATATGCTCTGGTTCGTTGTTGATGTTCATTACCTCTGGTACCGCCGTCTGCATTCTGTAGGCCATTTCATACTGGTTGATCCTGGCCAGTATTTCCGGGTCAGAATATTCGTTGAATTCTTCTTTGTTGATGCTGTTTATGGCATCAATGGTACTTTTTTTAAGATTGCGGCTAATGCCTTTGGGGTCTTCAATGTAAAGTACTGGATCTCCTTTGGACCGGCATTGTACCCCTTGGTATACGGAGGGCAAGAAGCCGCTTCCCCAAACACTTTTACCGGCATCTGGTGTTTTGCCCCCGGAGGTGAGCACCACAAAACCTGGTAAATTCTGATTTTCAGAGCCTAGGCCATAGGTTACCCAAGATCCTATACTGGGCCTGCCCAATCTGGGGCTTCCCGTATGCATGAACAATTGGGCCGGACCATGGTTGAACTGGTCTGTATTAACCGCTTTTAGAAAGGCTACCTCGTCTACCACCTTGGAAAAATGGGGCAAGAAGTTGGAAACCCAATTTCCAGACTCCCCATGTTGCTTAAATTCCGCCTGTGGCCCCAGGAGTTTGGGAACTCCCCTTATAAAAGCGAATTTTTTTCCTTCCAGTAGGGATTGAGGGCAGGCCTGGTTATTCAACTTATGCAGAGTAGGCTTATAATCGAACATTTCCAATTGTGAAGGGGCTCCGGCCATATGCAGGTAAATAACAGATTTTACCTTGGCGGGAAAGGGAGGAGCCATGGAAGCCAAGGGGTTAATGTCCCTTTCGGTTAGTGCGATCTTTCCTTTTTCTTTATCGCTTAGAAATGAATTACAACCCATAAAAAGGGAGCCTAAGGCCAATCCGCCCATACCGGCCACACAGTCCTTTATAAAATGTCTACGGGTCTTCGCTTGGATATCCCGCTGTAGCTTTTCTCTTATTAATCGGTCTAAACTGTTCATCGCTATGATTTTGTTAAAAACTCATCTAAGTTCATTATAGCATTGGCCACTACGGTCAATGCCGCCAACTCCGGACCTACTTCGTCATCAAAGGGTAAAAAAGCTTTAATATTATCAGGTTCAGATTTAAAATCGTTCACGGAATTGGTATACAACTCCTTTAAAACCTTATGTTTTTCCTCGCTGATATCCATTAAAACCGCTTTCTTGTAGCCTTGTTTAATACTGGTGTCCACATCAAGGTTCTGTCCCATATATTTGGCCAAATGGTATGCGGTTTCCAGGTACACGGGGTCGTTCAGGGTTACCAGTGCCTGTAAAGGGGTATTGGTCACGGTTCTCCTTACGGTAGATACTTCCCTACTGCTGGCATCAAAAGTTAGGAATGAGGGATAGGGGCTGGTTCTTTTTAAATAGGTGTAGAGTGCCTTCCTGTATTTGTCCTCTCCTTTGCTCTCTACCCAATTTCCACCGTTATATACGGTTTGCCAAATGCCATCGGGTTGTGGTGGCATGACACTTGGCCCGTACATTTTATTGCTCAATAGACCAGAAACGGCCAAGGCCTGATCCCGGATTTGTTCTGCACTTAAGCGTATTCTAGGACCACGGGCATAAAGTTGGTTTTCTGGATCCAGGTTGTACAATTTTGCGTTGTTCTTGGAACTTTGTCTATAGGTGCCAGACATAACAATATCCTTTACCAAGGCTTTAATGCTCCAATTATGCTCGTTCATTAATCTCAAGGCCAGCCAATCCAACAATTCTGGATGCGATGGCGGGTCAGATTGCGAGCCTAAATCCTCCAAGGAGGCTACTATGCCCCGACCAAAAATTTGATGCCATACCCTATTTACCAAAGTACGGGCCGTTAGGGGGTTTTCCTTGCTGACGATCCATTTGGAGAGCCCCAGCCTGTTTCTTGGCCAAGCGTCGTTCCATGGGTTGAGGCTACTTGGAGTTCCTGGTTGTACGGTATCGGTTTTCATGAGCCAATTTCCGCGTTCAAAAACCTGGGTGGTTCTCTTTTGGTAATCAGGATTTTCAATGATGATCGGTAATGTAGGGGTGCTGGTATTCAACAGTTTCATAAAACTGTCATCAATTTGGGGGTATTCAGAATTATTGTCAGCCTTAATTTCAGGAAGAAATGCAAACCAAGAAATATAACTGGTGGCACTTTTTGGCGAAATCTTGTCGTTATTGGCCTCAATATATAGGTTTAGTTTCTCGTTGGTCTTTTTGAAAGGGAACTTTTGTATTTCCCTGCCTTTGGTTTTATTGGTGGTAAATTGGGCCAGTATTTCGCCTTTTGCATTGTCCTTTCTAACGGTTACCCTAGTACCATCTATTCCTGAGGAATATTTAAGATACATATAATCGGCACCCTGGGTATACACGTCTTTGATGTAGCAGGAACCATTGTCGCGCAGGGCTAGCCATTTGGTGTCTGCTAAATTTCCATTGGTGTAATCCGTTGCCAAATGGGCATGGTAGACCGGT
>JBFHGV010000009.1:0-17044 GCA_041582955.1 Arenibacter sp. | reverse complement strand
GCAGATTACCAGGAGTTTTCCTTTCAATACATACAGCAGATCATAGATGCCCTCAAAGATGAGGCTCCGGTCATAGTCTTTGGAAAGGGATGCTGGTTTGCACTGGGTGATATGGCCAAATCCGGAGCTGCCGCCCTAGGGGTAGATTGGACCTGTACCGCACGTAATGCCCGCTACCTTAGTGGCGGCAATATTACCCTGCAAGGAAACTTTGATCCCGCCAGATTGCTATCCCCACCCGCAGTTATTAAGAAAATGGTTACCCAAATGATTACCGATTTTGGCAAGGATAAATACGTGGTCAACCTTGGTCATGGCATATTGCCCAATGTCCCCCTAGACCACGCCAAAGCCTTTATAGATGCTGTAAAAGAGTACAGGCAATAAGTAGTTAACAGTAGGGCGTATCCCTTTTTTCCACTTTACAGGGATAAAAGGGTCGCGCTTTCCGCTATATCTTTTATTTTTAAGGAACATTTTATGTTTTAAGGACGCATCACCATCAAGATAAGTCCAAAAAACACCAGAGCATAAAAATAAAAGGATGTCACTGCAATCGCTTACGCAAAAACAATGGTATGATAAAACATATTCTAAGCGGTATTAAGGCCTATTTTGGCACCTTAAAGCTAATTTCCCAGCTTGGTCTGTGGAAGTTCTTTTGGGTTCCCATACTGCTCAGCATCGTTATCGCCGCCCTGATATTTTCGGCCGCCTATTCCCTATCAGATAATATAGGCAGCATGTTATCCCAGTGGTGGACCTGGGACTGGGGGCAACAAACCGTTTATCTCATTAGCGAAGTATTTGGTGGGATCCTAATCCTTATATTGGGGTTTATACTCTACAAACATATGGTTATGGCGCTTTCAGCCCCCTTCATGGGACCAGTTTCCGAAAAAATAGAGGCCCACTTAACCGGAAGAAATACACAAAACACCAATCACACTTCTTTCGCGGCACAGCTCTGGCGTGGAATACGTATAAACCTAAGGAATCTAGTGATGGAAGTACTACTGACCATTCCCATAATTTTAATAGGCTTAATCCCCATAGTTGGACTGTTTTCCACCATCCTACTTTTCATGGTACAGGGCTACTATGCCGGTTTTGGGAATATGGATTATACGCTGGAAAGACACTTTTCCTATAAAGAAAGTATTAGGTTTGTTAAAAAAAATAAGGGAATAGCCATAGGCAATGGCATAGTATTTATGCTTTTCCTCTTTATCCCGGTTGTTGGGGTCATCTTGGTCTTACCCTTATCGGTAACGGCAGCCACGGTCAAAACGGTGGAACTCCTGAAATTGGAAAAAGAAATTGGATAGCCCCAAGACCTTCGTTTTCCGGAGGTAAAAGAGACCTGCGAGGTTTCCATAACCTTATAGGCCCGAAAACATGAAACAAAAAAAGAACATGAAAGATAAATTTTTCGCTTACATTCAACAACTACAGGATACAATAACCACCAAATTGGAAAAGGTAGACGGTATTGCCAAGTTCAAAGAAGATATCTGGGAACGGCCAGAAGGTGGTGGCGGACGATCCAGGGTAATCCAAAATGGGGCCGTATTTGAAAAGGGCGGTGTAAATATTTCCGCCGTCCATGGTGCCCTTCCGGAAAGCATGCAAAAATATTTTGGGGTACAGGAGGCCGATTTTTTCGCCTGTGGCCTTAGCTTGGTTATCCACCCCAAAAATCCCATGGTACCAACAGTTCACGCCAATTGGCGCTATTTTGAAATGTATGACAAGCAGGGCAACTTGGTAGACCAATGGTTTGGTGGCGGACAAGACCTTACCCCCTACTATCTTTTTAACGAGGATGCACAACATTTTCATGCGGTTTGCAAGGCGGCCTGTGATAAGCACCACCCAGAATTTTATGCCACCTATAAGACCAAATGCGACAACTATTTCTGGAATACCCATAGGAACGAAGCACGGGGAGTGGGTGGACTTTTCTATGATTATTGTAAAGCCAATAAGGAGATGTCCATGGAGGACTGGTACAATTTTGAGACCGAAGTGGGCAACAGCTTTTTGGAAGCCTACGTTCCAATAGTAGAAAAAAGAAAGGACCTTCCCTACACCAAAGAACAACGGGACTGGCAAGAAATACGTCGCGGCCGCTATGTGGAGTTTAACCTGGTACATGACAAGGGCACCCTGTTTGGCTTAAGAACCAATGGAAGAATAGAAAGTATACTAATGAGCCTACCACCACATGTGCAATGGGTGTACGACCATAGCCCTGAAGAAGGAAGCGAAGAGGAACGTTTATTAAAAGTACTTGCCCAACCTAGGGAATGGGTATAACAAAACCAAAAGACCATGGGTAAAAAAGGAAAGGAAAAGAACACGGTCAATAAAGCCAAACATACCAAGCTCCTCAATAGGAAAAAAAACAAACTCAAAAAAGAAAAAGAAACCCGAAAAGAACGACTAAAGGCAATTATGGCCCTTTCCAGGGAAAAGCAAAATAACTCATAGGCGATAGGCTCCCTCTACTAGCTGAAATTAGGATTTTTATTTCCAGCTTATCGCCTTACGCGATATCTCATGGAACTGGTATTTTATATGGCCCAATCTAGCTCTTAGCAGCTCCTTTCTTCCTTCTACACTTCTAACATATAACAACTTAGATCTACCCACATGCTTTTGCCAACTCCTGTGGAACACAATTGCATCTTCCTTTCTTCTACCGAACAAATTTGGCACCACATAATATCTTCTTATGCCCATTTTGCGTTGTATCCAATTGCGATTAATCAATAGGTATCGCGGGTTTTCAACAGGGGCAATAACTTCCTCCAGAAGATCTATAAAAATACTACCCTCATGTTGACTGGCTCCTTTTAGACAAATGGTGAATTCACCTCTCCCATGTTCTTCCAATACCACTTCCAATTGGGAAGAATCTGTTTGTACCACTTTAGTCTCCAACAGAACACTTAGAATGGCCTTCCCTATTTTTTTTGTCCTTTTTTGGGTGTTTCCAAAAAGAATAAAAAGCTTAAGTGCCTTAAAAGTTTTAGGCGCAAACCCCATCATAATACCAACTACAAACAAATAAAATACCGATACATACTTCTTTTGTAATATGCCCTCCATATTCTTAAGTAAAAACTCTGGCAAAAAAAACCCCATCCCCACCAGTACTTCCAGCGCCAAGTATTTAACCATATTCAATGACAACAATTGGCGTTCTTTCTTATAGGAAAGGTCACTTTTGTAGAATACCTTCAATTCCCTTTGTAATACATTTCCATTTTCAATGGCAGCAAACCATCGGGATTTTAACTGGGACCTTTGAGATGCTATCTTCTCCATTTTTGCATTCAACTCTTTAAGATCCACTTCCTCACTAAAGGCTCTAGGAAGTGACAATCGGTCCAAACCATTGGCTATAAAAGGTGTTTTGGTTAAAGACACCCCAGAAAATGCCTCAAACCTTCTTTTTAGTCTCTCCAATTCCTTTCCCCCATCCCCTATAGTAGAATCCAAGCAGGCCAAATGCCATATATTGCTTGTTTTATTTGGATGCCCAGTCCTTACCCTAATGGCCCTTCCCCGCATTTGGTTAGACGAAACAAACGAGCCTACATAGGTAGCGAGAAGCAAACTATTTATGGCAGGAGCATCCCATCCCTCGCCCAGCAATGCCTTTGTACCTATAAGTATTCTTATACTGCCCGATTCAAACAAGCTGGTTATGGTACTTACTATGGTGTTCTTTCCTTTACCCACAGGAGTTATCACAAAAAAATCTTCCTCCTCCTTCATTGGAGTTAGGTAATACAATTCCTTGTTCACCTGTTCAACGAACAAAGCCACAGCAGTTTTATACAAAATAACGATTGACCCGGTTAAAACCCCCAATTGCTCCTTATACGAAGAGGTAGTTCGCAAGTATTGAAAAATAGAAATGACACCCAGTTTATTTAACTCTTTTGAATCCAAGCCAGTATATCCCAGGAACTCTTTACGTATAAAGTCGGTCAACACCACCATACGCAGCGATTCACCCATAACATTGTGTTCTATAGACACAATTCTTCCAATACTCCTTAATTTACTTGGACTATTGGCCAAGGAAGCATACAAATGGTCACTCCCAATAAAATCGACCTTCTTACTTTCAAATACCCCAATTTCCCTTAATTCTTTCCCAATCCTACTAAGTACACCTTCGTATGCAGTGAATAGGCCCCGCTGATCAACCACAAGCTTTTGAATTAATATTTGCAGCCATTCATAGGAAAGAGAGGGAAAGTCAATTTCCTGTTCCGTAAAACCCAATACCTTTAACTTGTCCGTATCAATTTTGATTTGAGCTTCCCTTAAAAAAATAAGAATGGAGGAAAAAAAGGCTGGGTCTTCATAAATCCGCTCCAGCTCATTATTGGTATTTTTATAAATAGGATGGTTTATCAATATTTCAATGAATTCCTCATCTTTTACAATGGCATCTACAAATTGCATAACGCGTTCCCGAAAAGCTACTATATATCTTATCTGTGGTTCATCTGGCTTAGAAAAATATATAAAGTCCTGATGCGGGCATAAATCGGTATTTTTTACCAAATCGGGTACAGCAATCTCTTCATCTATAGGGCCACACAGTCTAAAATATTTATCCAGCTCGTTGCGCTCGCTGTCATAAGGCGGTGTAGCTGTTAGAGCAACTACCATTAGACCTTTGATTTCCTTGAGATGGAACAAACTGTTCCACCATTCGTTCTTCAAATGATGGGCCTCATCCAAAACTAAGGTCTTGATATTATGCTTCTCAATAAATTTTAACAGTCCTTCCTTACCACTATCAACTTCTAACGCCCCATATAACTGATATAAGGATTGGTAAGTAGAAAAAGTAATGCGTTTAGGTCGTTTTAAGTTTGTGGTAAAATCGTTGAATTCTTCATCTTGAACAAAAAACTCCAACATTCTTTTTTGCCATTGGTTCCTTATGACAAGTGTTGGAGCCAGAATTAGTGTATTGCCATCTAACCTTCTTATCATTTCCAATCCTAAGATTGTCTTTCCTGAACCAGGTGGCGCCACAAGGTGTAAATGACCATCGGCAACGTAGGATTCAAAATTATCCAAAAATACCTTCTGGTAACTACGCCAAGAATATTTGAATTGAAGGATATGGGAAAGGGACTTCAAATTAGAAAGATGGTCTCTTAATTATTTAATGAATATGGATACATTTGCCCTAGCTAAAATAAACAATAAAATGTTGTTTTGGAGTTTCCTCCAAAATTAGATGTTCAACTTAAGCCCACATTATAAAATGAATTGCCCCTGCGGATCCAACAAGTCTTATGCCCACTGCTGTGAATTGGCCCATAAAACCCTTTCGGCCGTTTCTACTGCAGAACAGTTGATGCGTTCCCGCTATACGGCCTTTGTAATGGCCAAGGGGGACTATCTCATGGAAAGTCACCACAGCTCTACAAGGCCTATAAAAGAAAAAAAAGCCATAGTAAACTGGGCCAAATCAGTAAACTGGATTAGATTGGAGGTTTTGGACAGTAAAAAGGGAGGTGCAGAAGATAAAAGCGGTACGGTAACCTTCAACGCCTATTATTTTGAAAAGGGCAAGGTGGAGGTAATCCATGAAAAGTCGGCCTTTATAAAGGAAAAGGGGCTTTGGATGTATTTGGGCACAGCAGACCAGTAGCAAGATCCACCTGTACTATTTAGAAAATATGGACTTGTTCCATTATCTTTGAGATTTAAAATTACAAACCATGTATCCAATTAGAAGAAATAGAAGACTCCGCACCAACGCTGCCATAAGATCCCTTGTACGGGAAACCATAATCTCGCCCAATGACTTTCTGGTACCCCTTTTCGTGGCAGAGGGCAAAGGAGTTAAGGAAGAAATCCCATCTATGCCCAATTACTACCGCTTTAGCTTGGATTTACTGGAAAAGGAGGTAAAGGACCTCTGGGCTATGGGCCTTAAATCGGTTTTATTGTTTGTAAAGGTACCGGACAATTTAAAGGACAACAAAGGCAAGGAAGCGGTAAACCCCAATGGTTTGATGCAAAAAGCTATTAAAACGGTAAAAAACACTTGTCCGGACATGCTGGTAATGACCGATGTGGCCTTGGACCCCTACTCCTCCTACGGCCATGATGGCATTGTAGAAGATGGCAAAATAATCAATGACGATACCGTTGAAGTCTTGGCCAATATGAGTGTAAGCCACGCAGAAGCAGGAGCCGATTTTGTAGCGCCGAGCGATATGATGGACGGCAGGATATTGAGCATCCGAGAAGCCTTGGAAGATGAAGGATTTGTAGATACCGGTATAATGAGCTATAGTGCCAAATACGCCAGTGCCTTCTATGGCCCCTTTAGGGATGCCTTGGATTCCGCTCCCGGTTTTGGGGACAAAAAGACCTATCAAATGGATTACGCCAATAGGTTTGAAGCCATAAAGGAAACGGAAATGGATATTGATGAAGGTGCCGATATTGTCATGGTAAAACCAGGGCTCTGCTATTTGGATATCGTACGTGAAATAAAAAATGAGGTAGATGTCCCCGTGGCGGTATATCAGGTCTCCGGAGAATACGCTATGGTAAAGGCCGCTGCAGAAAAGGGCTGGCTAGACCATGACGCCGTAATGATGGAACAATTGACCGCTATAAAAAGGGCCGGGGCCAATATAATTGCCAGCTACTTTGCCAAGGACGCCATTCGTGTTTTAGGTTAAAAAAAAGCAGCTCATGGTAGGGCCATATGTTCTACCCTCCCCATAAATACCCTTATTTACGTGACCATAGTTATGAGAGCATTATTTTTTTTCCTTACCGGACTTTTTATGATCCCCCTACAATCACAAGATCTTACCATCCCTACCTTTTTGGAAAAATGGGAAAATTCCAGGGATTATCTCATGGCCATAGCAGAGGCCATGCCCGAAGAAAAATACGATTTTAGACCTACGGACAGACAAATGGAATTCAGGGAACAGCTACTTCATATTAAAAGCAATATGGATTGGCTGGCGACCAATTACTTTGCTGCCGAAAAGGCACCCCGTAACAGCAGCGGCCAGGACAAGCTTTCCAAAGCAGAAACCCTGGAAGCGCTAAGAATCGCCTTTGATAGGGTAAGCCGGGTATTGCAAAAAACCTCATCCTCCACCTTGTCCGAGCAGGTGGATTTCTTTGCCGGGACCAAAACCAAATTGCAAATATTAAATTTGTTACAAGATCATGTTTCCCACCATAGGGGTCAGCTAATTGTTTACTTAAACCTCAACAATATAGAGCCCCCAAAATATGTGGGCTGGTAATTTTGAATATTATGGGCAAGAGATTACTCACTTATTTTTTATTGGCATCAACAACATTTCTTAATGTTCAGCAACTAACCTCCCAGGTGTCGGAGTCAGAGCTGCTTACCTATGCCAACCCTTCGGCAGTGGGAATGGACTCCCTGTACATACACGATAAGGTTGACTCTATTATGACTATGGCCATCAAGGAACAGGCCTTCCCTGGAGCACAGGTTCTTGTGGCCAAAAACAGTAAGATCATTTTCCACAAGGCTTACGGATTTCACACCTACGACAGTCTGCAGACGGTAGGGCTGACCGATATTTACGACCTGGCCTCCGTAACCAAGATCATTGGCCCATTGCCCGCTTTAATGAAATTGCACGATGAAGGAAAGTTAAATTTGGACGCCCCTTTCAGTACCTATTGGCCCGATTGGAAAAACAGAAGAGACAAAAAAGATCTAAGCGTTAGGGAAGTTTTTGCCCATCAGGCCGGATTAATACCCTATATTATATTCCTTCAGGAAGTGATGAAAAAGAACGGATCTTTAAAAAAACGTTTTGTTCGGCATCAGCCCGGCACCAAGTTTAGGTCGCGCGCCTACGAAAACATTTATATCAAGGATAAATTCAAAAAGAAAGTATATCGCAAGATAAAACGCTCCAAGGTTTCGGATATTAAAAAATACAAGTATTCCGGCCTTAGCTTTTTGTTATATCCGGAGATGATCACACAAATGACAGGAACAGATTACGAAACCTATTTGATCCAAAATTTTTACGCCCCTTTGGGTGCCACCACGCTAGGATTTAAGCCCAAGACCAAAAATTATCCCAACAAGATTGTTCCTACGGAACTGGATACTTTATTTAGACATGAGCTCACCAAAAACTGGGTTCACGATGAAAACGCCGCCCTTATGGGAGGCGTATCGGGCAATGCCGGTCTTTTTGCCTCTGCCACCGATTTGGCAAAAATGATGCAAATGTATATGAACTACGGCAGCTATGGCGGAAAACGCTATTTATCTGAAGAAACGGTACGGGAATTCACCAGGGTACAGTTTCCCGATAATGAAAACCGTAGGGGGCTTATTTTTGATAAACCAGAGTTGAACAATGAAGAACTTACCCTTGCGGATTCCTATCCGGCCCCTAGCGCCAGCCCGGAGAGTTTTGGCCACAGCGGATTTACAGGCACCTTTGTATGGGCAGACCCCACCCATGAATTGGTATATATATTTTTATCTAACCGGGTTTACCCCAGTAGAACGCACAGTAATATCTATAAATACAATATACGCTCGGCAGTACAACAGGTTTTTTATGAAGCCAATGTTAATTGAGGTAGGCAATTCTTAATTTATTAGTACATTAGTCTTTTATACTTTTCTATGGGGTTACTTATATTTTATGCACTTATTTCGATCCTGGTATCCTTTCTATGCTCCATTTTGGAGGCAGTTTTATTGAGTGTTCCACAAACATTCATTAATCTGAATAAAAAAGAGAATAAGAGCTATGCTTCAGAATTGGAAGTATTGAAAAAAGATGTGGACAAACCGCTTATTGCCATTCTCACCCTTAATACCATAGCGCATACCGTTGGTGCCATACTGGTAGGGGTACAGGCCAAGGTGGCCTACTCCGAACTCTATGCAGATGCCAATATTTCCATGCTCGGAATGAACTTCACCGAAGCCAGTATGGTTGGCTTGGTTTCTACCATCATGACCATTTTAATTTTGGTAACCTCAGAAATTATCCCAAAGACCATAGGTGCCACCTATTGGAGGCAACTGGCGCATGCTTCCACGATAATCCTAAAATTTATGGTCTGGTCCCTAAAATGGACCGGAGTTTTATGGGTCCTACAACTTTTTACCAAGCTTATAGGAAAAAAGGGAGTGCACGCCAGCATGTTCAGCAGGGAAGATTTTAGCGCTATGACCGACCTTGCACACGAAGAAGGCGTTTTCCAAGAATCGGAATCCACCATTATTAGAAATTTATTGCATTTTAACGAGATTCAGGTAAAAGATATTATGACGCCACGGGCGGTGGTCAAAATAGCGAGTGAAGCAAATACTATTAAGGAATTCTACGATGCCAATAGAAATATGCCTTTCTCCAGAATACCTGTTTACAGCAAGAAAATTGATAATATAACAGGCTTTGTACTCAAGGATATGATTTTGGAGGAAATAATCAACAATAATGGAGACGCCCCTCTTTCCTCTATTAAAAGGGAAATTTTGGTCAGCCACAGGGGGATGCCCATTCCTGAGCTCCTTGAGACCTTTATTTCCAAAAGGGAACACATATCCCTTGTGGTAGACGAATACGGCTCTGTGAGCGGCGTAGCCACTATGGAGGATGTATTGGAGACCTTGTTGGGCCTAGAAATTATGGATGAAAGTGACAGTGTGGAGAATTTACAACATTTGGCCCGTAAGAACTGGAAGGAACGCGCCAAACGATTGGGGATAATAGATCAAACCGAAAATTTGGAGTGATGGAAACGGCCTACGTAAAAACCCCTTTGGGAATTGCCAAAATAGAAGGGGATGAATACGGTTTAACGGCACTTGCCCTTTTTGACAGCGATGAAAAACCAAGCCATATTATTCCCGAAATTCTAGAGGATGCCGTTTATCAACTACAGGAGTATTTTGAAGGGTCCCGAACAACGTTTAGCCTGACCTTGAATCCGGAAGGAACCCACTTCCAAAAAAGTGTTTGGAAAGCACTGGCAGAGATACCTTATGGACGTACTGTTTCCTATCTGGAATTGAGCAAAACTTTGGGAAACCTAAAGGCTATCAGGGCGGTTGCCTCGGCCAACGCCCATAACCCCTTGTGGATAGTGATACCATGCCACAGGGTCATTGGCAGTGATGGTTCCTTAACGGGCTATGCCGGTGGATTATATCGAAAAAAATGGCTGTTAAACCATGAGAGCCCTGTAAAACAACAGTCCCTTTTTTAAAGTTTACAGACCGTATGGTTGGTAACAACAAATACTTCCCCTGTTTTTAACCGAATGGCATCCTTACATCCCACAAAAGACCCATTTTATAGATCTGCAGTCCCTACACCTATTGCACCGTACGCAGTTCTACCAACTACAGGGTTGGTAAGTGCTATTCATCGGATAAAAGGGAAAATAGCATTAAAACCAAGGGCAATACCCTTTAACAAATTCTAAATTTGTTTGTATATTTAAAACGACCTGATGTAATACATCTGGTGTAATTTTACGGTATCCATTAACTGCTGATTACCATTTAAAACCTACCGAGATGCTTCAAAAAATTAATTTGGAACACATTCTATTTCTGGATATAGAGACCGTGCCCGAAGAAGAAAACTTTCAGCTTTTGAACGATGCCAAAAAGGAACTTTGGGAACATAAATCGCAGTATCAGCGCAAAGATGAATTTACAGCCGAGGAATTTTATGAGAGAGCAGGTATTTGGGCAGAATTTGGGAAGATCGTGACTATCTCTGTCGGCTATTTTAACGCTAAAGGAAACCGCAGGAACTTTAGGGTCACCTCATTCTACGGAGAGGAAAAAACACTTTTAAAGGATTTTAAGCATCTCTTGGACACCCACTTTAATCTTCCCCACCATTTATTGTGCGGCCATAATGGAAAAGAATTTGATTTTCCCTATATCGCCAGACGCATGATCATAAACAGTATAAGCTTACCCCATAAACTGGATCTTTTTGGCAAAAAACCATGGGAAATACCTCATTTGGACACTATGGAGCTATGGAAATTTGGTGATTACAAACACTATACCTCCTTAAAGTTAATGGCCAATATACTGGGGATCCCCTCCCCAAAAGAGGATATTGACGGAAGCATGGTAAAATCTGTCTATTACGAGGAAAAAGACATAGATCGCATAATAAAATATTGCGAATTGGATGTGGTGACTACGGCACAGGTATTTCTACGCTTGCGAAACGATCAACTTCTGGAGGAAGATGAAATTATCTGTATATGATTAAGGTATTGAAATAATTGTAGTTCGTGCTGCTGTGCCCCCATCAGCCTAGGTAATTCATGAAGCTTAGGACTTATAAAACTTAATGGATTTTGATCCTTCCAGATCTGCTAGGGTAAGCACATAAAGCCCTGGCGCCAGATCAGCAATATAAATCTGTTTTTGTTCTGCCTTACCCGATTTTACCACTATTCCGTTCAAGGAAACTATCTTGAACATGGCGTCATCTGCAACGTTTCCATGAATGGTCATTGATGTCTGTACCGGATTTGGAAAAATAGAGAAGGCTACTTTCAGGCTCAGGGTCTCATATTCCAAGTCATCGGAAAAAACTGTTTCGCCCCCTTGGAAGGTAAACTCATATTCAGGCGTATATTCAGAACCTATATTCTCTGTACAAAAGGTCTTTAGCCGTACTACATAGGTTGTACCAACTACCAACTGGGGCAGGGTAAACATATGATCAAAGGTATTGGCAATATTCCACTCCTCTGTAGCTTTTTCCTTATATTCTATTTGAAAAAGTGCATCGGTATTGGCGGTCCAGCTCAAGGTTGCCGTGTTGTCATCAGCAGTTGTCAACTCTATTTCTTCCGGGGTACTAAGAATACAATCGGTAAGAGATATTCCACTAACAATTAAGGAGAAATGCTGAGGCCCTTGGTCAAGGGTATTCTTATGGCTCACAGTGATCACATACTCGCCTTGGGCATTCTTTATATCAATTCTCTCAAAGGGATCTACCTTATTATCGCCAGCAGTTGCAGGCGCATCGGCCTGTACCGCACTTAATTTCCAAGGAAAGAAAGTCTCCCCGTCTTTACTGATCCTGATATCCAAATCATTGACCAAGGCTGCGGACATATCATTTAGCACCCCGGAATTCACCGCACCGGTTGCTGGATCGGTCCAAGATATGGAAGCCGACAAAGGGTCATTTCCATTGGCCTGCACCACAAATGTTTTGGTTTCGCCTTCCTCTAGGGTTTCCTCTGTAATAAGGCTTGCATATCCTTTATTAGTGATAATTTCCACGGCCGACTTGGAGTTGATAACGCCCCATCCCATCTTATAATCAGGTCCCGGAGCATCCACATCGTCTGCAGTGTGCAATATTAAACCCTTCAAGGTAGCTGCTTTCATAAAATTACCTTCCATCTTCTCATGGTATTCCTGTAGCAACAACATAGAGCCAGTAACTCCCGGTGTGGCCACCGATGTACCACTGGCGGTCTCATACCTACTATTACTCTGGCTTCCGGTAGTATAAATATTGGTCCCATAAGCAGCTATGTCTGGCTTTACCCTACCATCATCAACAGGACCAAAACTAGAATAAGAGGCTACAGCAGCCTTACTTAACTCCCCTTTGTCATTGGTAGCAATATCGGCAGCAGCAACAGTAACTCCGTTCTTTGAAGTAGCAAACCCCAACATCAGATCAAATCCGCTGGAGGAGGAACCAAATATTGGCGACTCGTTATCCTTGCTTTTCTGAGAATTACCTGCCGCAGTTACCATTAAATAATAGGGCGCATTGTACATGATCTTATCCCAATCCCTAGAAACTTGGATATAGGATCCAAAGTACCAATCCGGCACCCGATCGGACCTAATTCCGTAGGAGTGGTTGGACAATAACAATCCATCGGCGGCCATTTCGGCCACTTCAATTTTGTCCCTCTTCCAATCATGGGAAACTGCCTTGGCCTTATAAGCAACCCCTTTAGCTTTATTGTCTAGTCCTGAGGCCACCAAAATACCGGTTACCCTGGTGGCATGTGAATCCACTATTTCACTGGCATCCAAGGTTTGGACCCTGGTATCAAATTCCTTATGGTTGGTCAATGCAGATCCTGCATCCCAAACCCCAACAAGCATGTTCTCTCCGTTTATCCCCAAGCCCAACAACCCATTATCATGTAAGGCACTGGCCCTGGTAGCCTTATTTAGTTCCGTACTAAAAGTACTGTAGTATATTGGACTCCCATCGGCACCTATGGAAGTCAACTCAGTAAAGTTGCCATCGGCCGATCGTTCGGTAAGCTTCCAACCATTGGTTTTGGCTGCCTGCAATAATGTATTATTCTCCTGAGTGAAATTTATTTTAAGATCCGTGGTGATCCTCTGAAGCTTAGCACTGCTGTAGTTGCCCTTTATTTTCTGAACCTGCTTCTGTGTTTGCGCAAACGAACCATGGATGGCAAAGCACATTGCAACAACAAAGCTGCAGTTGCGAATCATAATCCTTAAGTCTTTTGCGTAAGCCATGGTAAAGTCTACAGTAAGATTTGGATTACAAATATACTGTAACTCAGCAATATACTCGATTAACGCACACTTTTATTCGATGAAATGCATGGTTTTGTTGTGAATGCACAAAAAAACGTCATGAAAAGATGTTTTTGGTACTCTAGTTTTTTTAGGAATTGAACTTTAACTGAACATAGACCGGAAAATGATCACTAAATCCGCCCATATACCTTCTTCCTACATAGGTCCTATGCGGAATACCCTTGTATTTCCCCTTATTTTCGGTTAAAAAAGCTTCATCAAATATATTGGCCTCGGTAAAACTGTGGGTACCCTTTTCAAAGTTAAAAAAGTTATGGGATACAATAATCTGATCAAAAAGGCTCCATCTCCTTTTATAATTGGCACTGCCCCGCTCTGGGGTCGTTAATTTTTCCATGGGATTGTACAACCTATTATGGCCTATTAAAGTCTGTACACTTGCCGAAGACGGACCATCGTTAAAATCGCCCATAATAATATAATTAGGATCTTTGACCTGTAATTCTATCCCCTTTATATAGTCATTTATGGTATTGGCTGCTTCTATACGCTTATAATCGGTTTGCTGCTCCCCATTTCGCCTAGAAGGCCAATGGTTAACAAAAATATGTACCTCTTCCCCGTTCAAAACGCCGTGTACATATAATATATCCCTAGTAGTATCACGCTGCCCAGTTTCACTATAAAGAAGCAAGGGGATAGGTTCGGAAAACAACACCTTAAAATTATCCCGGTTATAGAGCAGGGCATTATCTATTCCTCTTTCATCAGGGGAATCATAATGTACATAGTGGTAATTGTACTGGGACAAAGGGGTGGTGGCCAATAAATCCTGGACTACGGTTTCATTCTCCACCTCGGCCACTCCTACTAGTACAGGCGGATGTCCTGTACTCGCCTTACCGATCTTACTTATGGTTCTGGCCAGTTTCTGTAATTTTTTTTGATAGCGCCTTGGGGTCCATTTTCTAGAACCGTTGGGAGTAAAGTCGTCATCCAAGGTATGTGGGTCATCGGCAGGGTCAAAAAGATTTTCTAAGTTATAGAAAGCTACCGTATGGAGGGAATTGACCGATTTTTTCTTAAAAAATGAAAATTTCATCCAAAATTTTTAAACCGATTGCTAAAATACAAAAATCCCTTTGCAAGTATTGATTAGATTTGTACTTTAAATAAGTATATGCTAGAAAAGAAGACCATAGAATACGAAAAGGCCGTACTCATAGGAGTAATGAACAAGGACCAAAATGAGGAAAAGGTAACCGAATATTTGGACGAACTGGAATTTCTTACTTACACTGCAGGTGGTGAGGTCTGTAAACGCTTTGTACAGCGTATAGATGTCCCCAATCCTAAAACGTATATAGGTAGTGGTAAGATGCAGGAAGTGGAAGCCTATGTAAAATTAAACGATATTGGTTCCGTTATCTTTGATGATGAACTTACTCCCGGTCAGCAGCGAAACATAGAGCGGCAATTAAAGTGCAAGATTTTGGACCGGACCAGTTTAATTCTGGACATTTTTGCACAAAGGGCGCAGACCAGTTACGCAAGAACCCAAGTTGAATTGGCACAATATGAATACCTACTTCCAAGACTAACCGGATTATGGACCCACTTGGAGCGCCAAAAAGGGGGAATTGGAATGCGCGGACCTGGAGAAACAGAAATTGAAACGGACAGACGTATTGTACGTGACCGTATTTCCCTTCTAAAGAAAAAGCTCTTAAAAGTAGACAAGCAGATGGAGACCCAAAGAGGCAATAGAGGGGCCTTGGTACGTGTTGCCCTGGTAGGGTATACCAATGTAGGGAAATCTACCTTGATGAACGTCATCAGCAAAAGCGATGTTTTTGCAGAAAACAAACTCTTTGCTACCCTGGACACTACGGTCAGGAAAGTGGTTATTGGCAACTTACCCTTCTTATTGAGCGATACGGTAGGATTTATTAGAAAACTGCCCACACAGTTGGTAGAGAGCTTTAAAAGTACCTTGGACGAGGTCCGTGAAGCCGACTTACTGCTTCATGTGGTAGATATTTCTCATCCCAATTTTGAGGAACATATAGATTCTGTAAACCAAATCCTAGCAGAAATAGACAGTTCCGACAAAAAGACCATTATGGTTTTCAATAAGATAGACCAATATCAACACAAGACTATTGATGACGATGATCTGGTGACCGAAAAAACCAGCAAGCACTTTACCATAGAAGAATGGAAGAAAACCTGGATGCAGCGGGTAGGTGACAAGGCTCTATTTATCTCGGCATTGAACAAGGAAAACTTACAAGAGTTTAGAAAGCGGGTTTATGATGAGGTACGCGATATACATGTTACCCGATTTCCCTACAACAACTTTCTATATCCGGAACATCTGGACGAATACTAACAACACTATATTTGGCCCTTTATTAATTTAAAGGGCCTATGGCAATTGCCTTGTGTAGCACAGGGTTCTTCCTCTTATGTAGGGTAAAAACTTGGGTTAAATTCTTCCTCAAAAACAACTTACAACATCACCCTTTTCCCCTATCACCTTCAAAACAAACAAAATAGCCCTAACAAAGGTGTAGTTCATCGGATTAACGATACCGTTGGTTTTGTTCACAACATTCTATGCCGGGTTCACAACAAAAATGGAACAGGCGTGCCAATTAGGCCTATCTTTACATTGTAATTAAGAAATGGTGTTTACCCCCCAAATCAAATACCGAACTTAATTTAAAGTGCTTTTTCCCCAAATCAGCACTTAACCTAGAGTAAAAATTTAGAATAGCAAACCAAATTTTACCAAAAATCTACTTAGCTAAAAAAGCCCCTTCCGGGGCTTTTTTTATACCAATATTCTTTTTGCTAGAAGGAATAATTAAGACCAAACAGCCAGTAGGTCTGTAAGTCATTATCCAATGAATCAAAAGTAGGTGTTGGATCACCAACATCTAGATTATTTATAGCGTAATTAAGTGCTTCCTGCCTATTGTTTCTTAGTCCAAATTCAAATCCTAGACCAATCCCGTTCCATAAGGTATAGCCAAAAGAATTGGTCCAGGTCCAGTTGGAGTAGTCCACGCTTTTATAACTTTGAAACAAGGAAAGATTGGTCTTAAAGTTTACTTTGCCCAATTTTCTGGTATAATCCGCTACTATTTTTGCACCCAAGGACGATTCAAAAACGGTATCCCCGCTACTGAACACAAAATTGTAGTTCAGTGGATGGATTACGACCACCAAATCGGTTATTGGCGTCCATGTGGCCCCTAAGCCGACATCCAAATAACCCGGATCATTAAAATTATCAATTATAGTAGTCCTGTACTCTCCCAAGGTAGAAATAGCGAATTTTTCGCTCAACTTTTGACCGTATAGGGAGGTAATGGTAAAGACATCGGTAGAAGAACGAAAACTATCATCATCGGTATCAAT
>JBFHGV010000008.1:0-17132 GCA_041582955.1 Arenibacter sp. | reverse complement strand
TGTTCAAAATTTGATTTGAGTTCTTCCACAGTAAAGGTTTTCTGCTCCTTTACCGATTCCCCATCAATGGTAAGGGTCCATTCCTTACTATTAATATCTTCGGGAACCAATCCATTATTACGGACAAACATATATTTGTTTGGCGTTACCTTATCATCCAACAAATGGGCCACCGCCTCCATATTCCATGGCTTACTGTTAAGCACTACCATTTCCTTATCCTTATTGAAAAGCTTAAATGGATCTGGGTCCTGCAACCCCAATAATGTATAGTCTTCAGGTATTTTGGAGCCATATACAATATCCATCCCAAGGATTCCAGCTAATGAACCCAGGGTTGTTTTTTTTACAAAATTCCTTCTTTTCATTCGGTTTAGTTTTAAATATCACATAAAACTAAGAAAGTTGGAAGAGATATTTGGTGACATTGACGACCTATTTAAGGAGAAAAGATCACCACTTATTATAATTGACTGGTTATCAATTTATTTTACTGAAATAATTCTGTCTTTTTTTGAAGGTCTTATCACATAGGTATACAACCACATAATGGTAAAGGTTGGAATAACATCCAAACCTGGAATTATCTCTTCCAGAAATGCTATTATACCCGCAGCCTGGCCTTTTCTACCTTTATAAATACGGGTCATTAACCACCCTGCAACCGGAGCCCAAATAATATCTGAAAATTCACCAATCCCGGGAATTGCAAAGGATAACATTCCAATGCCGTCAAAAAGCAATCCCAAAATTAGATTTCTTAATTTGTGGTCTTTTGGTGTATCCATGGTTTAACGTTTAGTTTGTAAAGTAGTTTGCAATAAAAAAATACCATTGTACCTTCTCCTAGATTGCGGGAGCGTTTAGTGCAGGTCCGAACTGATCAATTTCAAGAATTCATTCCGGGTCTCAATCTTTTCAAATTGCCCCCTAAACCCTGATGTAGTGGTAACCGAATTTTGCTTTTGCACTCCCCTCATCATCATACACATATGGGACGCCTCTATCACTACAGCTACTCCCTGTGGCTTCAAGGTATTATTGATACACTCCAGAATATCGTTGGTTAAACGTTCCTGTACCTGTAACCTTCTAGCAAATACATCCACAACTCTTGGAATTTTACTTAACCCTACAATATGTCCGTTGGGAATATAGGCTATATGCGCCTTCCCAAAAAACGGTAACATATGATGCTCACAAAGAGAGTATACCTCAATATCCTTAATGATTACCATTTCGTCATAGGACTCCTTGAACATGGCCGCTCTAAGAATTTCCACGGCATCCTGTTTGTATCCCTGGGTCAAGAAAAGCATTGCCTTGGCTGCCCTCTCTGGAGTTTTAAGCAAACCGTCACGGGAAACATCTTCCCCAATTTCCTTTATAATAGAGGAGTATCTGGATTTCACTTCGTCCGTAATTTCCAAATTATATTCTTCTAAACTTCTATATGGTGCCATAAATTTGTTGTCCTAAAATTATCTTCATTCCTTCATAATTCCTATTCAATAAAAAACCAAGTTATCCTATGATAGTGGATTATTATTGGATGACAAATGTAGTATCATTCACAAGATAATCATTACCATATTATTATAAAAACTATATCGTACCAGAAATTCAACCATTATATCCTTCTGATTTCCTTACAAAAGGAAGCACTATGGCATTGGTATTTTGTAATCTTGCCGCTAATGTTTACTTTCATCCCATATTTATAAAAAATGATCAAGGCTTCAAATATCAATAAGTTTTATGGTGACCTCCAAGTACTAAAAGGGGTAGACCTACATATAAAAAAGGGCGAGGTAGTATCTATTGTAGGGCCTTCCGGTGCCGGAAAAACAACCCTTCTACAAATATTGGGAACCTTGGACTCCCTTAGCAACAAGGACAACAGCACCCTTTTAATAAATGACCAGGACGTAACCCAATTAACAGACAGGTCCTTGGCCAAATTCCGTAATAACCATATTGGTTTCATTTTCCAGTTCCACCAGTTGCTGCCAGAATTTACAGCCCTGGAAAATGTATGTATCCCGGCCTTTATCAAAGGAACAAAAAAGGAAGAGGCAGAGTCAAGGGCCTCAGAACTTTTGGATTTTTTAGGCCTATCGCACCGTTTACACCATAAACCCAACGAACTTTCCGGCGGAGAGCAACAACGTGTAGCCGTGGCCAGGGCCTTGGTAAATAGCCCTGCTGTAATCTATGCCGACGAACCTAGTGGTAATTTGGATTCTGAAAGTGCGGACAACCTTCACAAGTTATTTTTTGACCTTAGGGATAAATTTGGGCAAACCTTTGTCATTGTCACCCACAACGAAGAGCTTGCCAATATGGCCGATAGAAAGCTAACCATGGTAGACGGGGCCATAACCCCATGAAACTGCTACGCAAGGTTTGGCTGTTTACCAAAACACCGGTTTACAGCCGCTTGGACCATACACCCCATTCCCTAAAGCTGCGAATTGCAGTGGCCCTACTTAAATGGGGTCTTCTCCTTGGGCTCTGTGCTGGACTTTTCAACGCTTGGTTTTTGGATATGCTGAACATAGATCTTGGCCCACATGCCATGGATAAATTGCTCAAAACCCATTCCACATACTCCCTCCTCTTTCTAAGTGTTATACTGGCTCCTATTTTGGAAGAATGCCTATTTAGAGGCCCCTTGATATGGTTCCGGGACAAAACATATTTTAAATACGCATTATATTCCTCCATTGTACTTTTCGCCCTAGTTCATTTGTCCAATTTTGAATTGTCCGGGAAAGTGTATTATATTGCCCCGCTGCTGGTGGGGCCGCAACTTATATTAGGCGTCTTACTGGGATACGTGCGCGTTAGACTTGGCCTTTTCTGGTCTATTGGCCTTCACGCTTCTTATAACGGTGTTTTAGTGTTGCCCCTACTGCTATCAAAACTTTTAAATATCCCCTTGGAATGACAAACTCGGAACTCAAAGAATTTTTGGACACTAAGGTAGCACAATACAATCACCCGGAATTCCTGACCTCGGACCCCATACAGATCCCTCATCAATTTAGCAAAAAAGAGGATATTGAGATAAGTGGGTTTCTTACGGCTACCATCGCATGGGGAAACCGGAAAAGCATTATAAAAAATGCTGGGCGAATGATGCAAATGCTGGATTTCTCCCCTTTTGATTTTGTAATGCATCACCAAGATAAAGACCTTGTACCTCTTCAGCAGTTTGTACACCGAACATTTAACGGAGAAGATTTAATCTATTTTATTCAAAGTCTAAAAAATATCTACACCCACCACCATGACCTGGAGAATGTTTTTGCCCAACATGCCAATAAAGATTCGCTACAGTCTTCTATTTCGCAATTTAAAACCATTTTTTTTGAGCTCCCCCATTTACCAAGGACTACAAAGCATGTATCGGACCCCCTAAAAGGGTCTGCCGCCAAACGTATAAATATGTATCTGCGGTGGATGGTAAGAGATAACAGTACAGGTGTAGATTTTGGACTTTGGAACAAGATCCAACCCGCCCAACTATCCTGCCCCTTGGATGTACACTCTGGGAACGTTGCCCGTAAACTTGGACTAATTAAACGCAAGCAAAATGATGGCAAGGCCCTAGCAGAACTCGATGCCAATTTAAGAAAATTAGACCCCCAGGATCCCGTAAAGTACGATTTTGCACTATTTGGACTGGGGGTATTTGAAAAATTCTAAGGCTTGGATCCCTGTTTTATAATGGGCTGAGCCCATCCATTACATTGGTGATACACCCCTTAGAAAAGAATACTTATTTGTCATGGTCCCTAAGGGATTGTAACATTTCCACTTCACTGTGCTTTTTGGAGAAATTCATGGCACATTCTATCAAGGCCAAATGGGAATAGGCCTGAGGGAAGTTCCCTAACAGCCTTTTGGTCTTAAAGTCGATATCTTCACTAAAAAGGCCAAGGTGATTACTATAACTCAATAACCTATCAAAATGCTTCATTGCCTTTTCTTCATGTCCTATCTTAAACAGGCTATTTATAAACCAAAAGGTACAAATAGTAAAGGAAGAGGACGGTAGTCCAAAGTCGTCCTCATTTTTATATCGATATAGCAAGCCATCGTTGCTCAATTCTTTTTCAATGGCCAAAACGGTGCTCACATACTTGGGGTCCTTGGCGTCTATAAAGCCATAGGATTCCATTAACAACACAGATGCATCCAAATGACTGGAGCCATAGGATTGGGTGAATGCTTGTTTTTCTTCGTTCCAGGCATTTTGATGGATATCCTCCCTGATTTCTTTTTCCAAGGCTTTCCATTTTGCCAACTTGCGTTGCTTTCCAAAAAATTCGGCTACTTTAATGGCTTTGTCTATTGCCGTCCAACACAGTACTTTTGAAAAGGTAAAATGTCTATCTTCGGTACGGAATTCCCAGATACCCTTATCGGCCTCCTTCCAATGCTTACCTACGATCCAGACAATCCCTTTGGTAATGCCCCAAAGTTCCTCCCCATTTTCTATTTCTGTACTAAATTTCTCCAGCTGTGTATAAATCACATCCATAAGGATCCCATAGATATCGTTCTGTCGCTGTTTATAGGCGGCATTACCAATCCTTACAGGTTTAGAGCCCTTATACCCTTCTAAATGATCCAAGGTTTCTTCGGTAAGTTTTTTCTCCTTGTTAATCCCGTACATGATCTGGAGCTTCTCATCCTTGTCTGGAATCAAGTCTATAATAAATTGTAAATACCGTTTGGCTATGTTTTTATGTCCCAATTGGGAAACCACCTTTATTACCATGGAGGCATCCCGAATCCAGCAAAATCGATAGTCCCAATTCCTAACCTCACCTATGGTCTCGGGCAAAGAGGTGGTTGCTGCGGCCAATACCGCGCCCGACTTGTCGTAGCTTAACATTTTTAGGGTCAAGGCACTTCTTTTTATCTCTGCATCATATTTTTTGTAGGTTGGGGTTCTATTAGACCAATTTAACCAGTATACCTTGGTCCTCTCCAGTTCCAGGTAAACCCTTTCCAAGCTTGGTAGCAAAATTTTTTCATTATAGCCCAAAAGAAAATAACCATCGCTCTCCAAAACGATGTCCTGCTGTGCCAATACCCTTTCCTTGTCAAAGGAGGTATAGAGGAAAAAGGTGTCAAATTTGACCTCATGCGTTAGACTAGCAATAAAATTTTCCTTGACGTAGGTATTGGTTGTCCCCATGGCATATTCCAGTTTGGGATTGTACAACACCCTAAAAACAGGCTTGCCGGAAATGTGCCTTATATAACGGATAATTTCGGGTGGGGCATGGTAGCCACCACGCTCTTGGTAATAGCGAGGCATAAAATCCTGTACTTCAAAGCTATTGTTTCCATCACTATAAGTAGTGACCAAAATGGCCGTCTTTGGAATATATTTCTGTTCAATAGTGTAGCTATCACCCACTAATATTTCAAAGCTACCCCCTATTTTCTCATCTAAGATTTTGGCAAATATGGAAGAAGAATCAAATTCTGGCAAACAACACCAATCCAATGAACCTTTCTTAGAAATAAGTGCTGCGCTTCTACAATTTCCTATTATTCCGTAATCTAAATTATCCATACTTAATTTTATCCTTTAAAAAACTTTTATTAGTAGGTTTTACCCTCGATTTTACCGAAATTTAAGCAAAATTAATACCAATAGTATCTTAAAAAGTTAATTTATGTCCAAAACTATCATAATCTCAAATAGACTACC
This sequence comes from Arenibacter sp., assembly GCA_041582955.1. Taxonomy (GTDB): domain Bacteria; phylum Bacteroidota; class Bacteroidia; order Flavobacteriales; family Flavobacteriaceae; genus Arenibacter. The sequence continues at coordinate 11,398 of JBFHGV010000008.1, read as the reverse complement.
TGTACAATTACAAATTGACAATGGAAACATCACGGCAATACCAAGTGTAGGGGGCCTGGCCACAGGAATGAAATCGGTTCACTCTGGCGGTGACAGCCTGTGGATTGGATGGAGTGGCCTAACAGACGAAGAAATTCCTGCCGAATTATCTCCCGAGATAGATAAGGCATTGGCCAAACACGGATCCTCCAAGGTAAACCTAACGGCAGAAGAAGTAGACGGTTTTTACTACGGCTTTAGCAATAGGACCATATGGCCACTGTTTCATTATTTTTTGCAGTATTCCGAGTTTGAACTGGATAGTTGGAATATTTACAAATCTGTTAACCAAAAATTTGCAGATGCCATACTGGAAAAGGCCGATGACAATGATACCATTTGGGTACATGACTATCAGCTTATGCTGGTACCTCAAATGGTACGGGAAAAGCGACCCAATATCTCCATTGGTTTCTTTTTGCACATTCCCTTTCCTTCTTATGAGATATTTAGAATATTACCTTGGCGTAAAGAAGTCCTTATGGGGCTATTGGGGTCCGATCTAATAGGGTTTCATACCTATGACTACGAGAGGCACTTTTTAAGCTCGGTAAGACGATTAATGGGCTTGGAGGTTAGCTTCAATGAAATAAATCTGGAAGACCGTATTATTAAGGTGGATTCCTTCCCAATGGGGATCGATTATAAAAAGTTTAATGAAGCTGCCAAGGAGCACGACCTAAAAGGTCCTGAACAGCGTTCAGAGCTACAACGACGGTTGGACATGCACAAAGAGTCGGCCCCTGATGCCAAATTCTTGCTCTCCATAGACCGGTTGGACTATTCTAAAGGGATAGCCAAACGTCTATATGCCTTTGAGTACTTTTTAAACAAATACCCGCAGTACAAAGAAAAGGTAAGGCTTATAATATTGGCTGTACCCTCCCGATCCAACGTGCCCCAATATCAATTATTAAAAAAGGAAATTGATGAATTGGTAGGAAGGATCAATGGGGAATTTTCTACGGTAAGCTGGACTCCAATATGGTATTTTTATCGCTCCATGCCTTTTGAAAACCTGATTGACCTCTATACCTCCTGTGATATCGCCTGGTTGACCCCAATCCGTGATGGGATGAATCTGGTTGCCAAAGAATATATAGCCACAAGAACCGATCAAACAGGGGTGCTCATTCTTAGTGAAATGGCCGGTTCGGCAAATGAAATGAATGAATCCCTTCTTATTAATCCCAATAATTTTGAACAAACGGCAGACGCCCTATATGAGGCAATCAATATGCCATTGGAGGAGCAGCAAGCCAGAAATTCCATTTTACAGAAAAGATTGGAACGCTATAATGTGGAGAAATGGGCCAATGACTTTATGACCTCGCTACAGCTACAAAAACAAAAAGACCATTCCTATAAATCGCGCAGGTTATCGAGCGATTTAATCCAGAAAGTCACGGAATCCTACCAAAAGTCCAATAAAAGGCTGTTGTTTATAGATTATGACGGCACCTTGGCCGGTTTTCACGGGGATCCTCAAAAGGCCAATCCAGACCAGGAAATGTATGATCTCTTAGACCGTTTGGCGGCACAGGAAAATACCGATATGTATTTAATAAGTGGTCGCGATAAGGAAACCTTTACCAAGTGGTTTTTACCAAAAAAATACAATATGATTGTTGAGCATGGCGTGTGGATCTCAGAAAATGGGGAAGAGTTTAGAATGTTGGAGAATGTAAAAAAAGATTGGATGGAGAAAATTCACCCCGTGTTGGATTCTTTTGTAGATAGAACCCCTGGTAGTTTTATTGAGGAAAAAAACTATTCTTTGGCATGGCACTATAGGAAAACCGATCCCGATTTTGGCAAAAAACGGGCTACCGAACTCAATACCGTACTCACCAGCCTCATTGCCAATGACGATCTTAGCGTTCTAAACGGCAACAAGGTTATAGAAATAAAAAGTAGCAATGTAAACAAAGGGCGTGCCGCGATGCGCGTATTTTCGGAAAAAGAATATGACTATGTGTTTGCCATTGGCGACGATTGGACCGATGAATTTATGTTTCAAGAATTGCCAGAAACGGCCATAACGGTTAAGGTAGGCCGCCAAAAGACCCAAGCCAGATATTATGTAGATAGCATCAAAAATGTTAGGGATCTGTTAGATAGGTTTACACACTAACAGTATGTTATAAAGGCGAGAGTTATCCAGCAGGAAGCTTATATTTTAAGTGGCCGGTAATGTTTTTGCGCCCTATACGACCAATCCGTGACATTGAAACAGAAGTCCTACATACTGCCTATCATTATTCTATCACAATTTGGTTGTACCTCCCTGTGGTTTGCGGGCAATGCGGTAATTGATGAGCTGGTGTTAAAAACAGGTCTGGGCCCTGAAATCATGGGCTACGTGCTGTCTTCTGTACAATTGGGTTTTATCTTGGGAACATTTGTTTTTGCTCTTTTCATGATTGCGGATAGGTTTCCCCCTTCCAAGGTCTTTCTAATCTGTTCCCTTTTGGCCGCGGGCTGCAACAGCATCCTGCTGTATGACAGCCCTTCCAAATGGCTTGTTCTTTTGGCCAGATCGGGCACTGGTTTCTTTCTGGCAGGAATTTACCCTGTGGGAATGAAGATTGCTGCCGACTATTTTGAAAAAGGGTTGGGCAAGGCATTGGGATATCTGGTGGGTGCCTTGGTACTGGGAACCTCCTTTCCACATTTATTAAAGGGAATGGAATTGGGGGAAGATTATACTAGTGTTGTTATAACCACCTCCATTATGGCGGTGACCGGCGGAGGCGTACTCTATTTTTTGGTCCCCGATGGCCCCTATAGAAAGGCAAGTACAGTTTTAATGTTGCGCTCCGGGTTTAGGCTATTCCGCCTTGGAAGTTTTAGAAAGGCGGCAATGGGGTATTTTGGCCATATGTGGGAACTCTATGCGTTTTGGGCCTTTATACCTTTGGCATTAAAGACCTTTAATCAGGCCCATTATGCCAATATACCTATTTCATTATGGACATTCGCCATTATTGGTCTTGGAGGTGTTTCATGTGCTATTGGAGGGCATTTAGCGATTAGCCGAGGCAGTAAAAATGTAGCCCTTACCTCCCTAATACTATCTGGAGGGTTGTGCCTTGCCTCCCCCCTATTTTTTATATTGCCCACCAGCGTTTTCCTACTATTGTTTTGTCTTTGGGGAGTTTTTGTAGCCTCAGATTCACCACAGTTTTCAACCCTTGTGGCCAATTCTGTTCCGGTTCAACTTAAAGGGACAGCACTTACCCTGGTAAATTGCATAGGTTTTAGCATCAGCATTATAAGCATACAACTGCTAACTTATGCCCTTAATTTCTTGGATCCAATCCTTATTTTTACCTTGTTGTCCATTGGCCCCATATTGGGGACAGTCGTATTTTTTGGCAACAACAATAACAAATAATTAAGATAGTATATCCGTAGATAAACGTACATTTTTAAAGAAAAAACATCCTATGCAAAAGCTATTTACTCCCTTTATTTTACTTTTTACCACCTTAGCAATTTCCCAAACAGACCCGCGTATCTATGATATTATAGACGATGTTTCGGCAGAACGCATAAAAAAAGATATTGGCACCTTAGTGAATTTTGGTACCCGGCACACCCTAAGTGATACGGTATCCGGTACCAGGGGAATTGGTGCTGCAAGAAGGTGGATCAAAAATGAATTCAGCACAATATCCGAGGGCTGTGATGATTGTCTGGAAGTATCCTATCAGAGGAATTTTGTAAAGAAAGGTACAAACCCACGGATAACCAAAGACGTTTGGGTTGTTAATGTGGTAGCTATACAGAGAGGAGAAAAGTTTCCGGATCGATATATTATTATGAGCGGGGACATAGACTCCCGGGTCAGTGATTCCAATGATTACACCTCTGATTCTCCCGGTGCAAATGACAATGCCAGCGGAATGGCCGGAACCTTGGAGGCGGCACGGGTACTCTCTAAATACAAATTTGACAACAGCATTGTATACCTAGGGCTTTCAGGGGAAGAACAAGGCTTGTTTGGTGGACAAGGTATGGCCAAGTATGCCAAGGAAGAGGGATGGGATATTATTGGGGTTTTCAATAATGACATGATTGGCAATATAAAAGGTGTGGACGGAATTATCAGTAATACTGATTTTAGAATTTTTTCGGAACCCGTACCGCCTACCGAAACGGAAAATGAACGCAATATGCGTAGGTTCTACGGAGGGGAAGTAGATGGTATTTCCCGACAACTGGCACGTTATGTGCACAAAAATGTAAAAACCTATATGCCAGAAATGAATCCAATGATGATCTATAGGTTAGATCGTTTTGGAAGAGGCGGACATCATAGGCCTTTCAACGATTTAGGTTTCGCCGGTATTAGAATTATGGAGGCTCACGAAAATTACAGTCAGCAACACCAGGATATTCGGATAGAAAATGGAAAAGCATACGGGGATGTGCTGGAGCATGTAAATTTTGATTACGCCAAAAAATTAACGGCGGTCAACGCAATCAATTTGGCCTCCCTGGCTTGGGCACCACCAGCACCCAAAGTATTGGCAATAGGAGGTATTGTGGCTCCTTCTGCAAAATTTGAATGGAGCAAGGTTCCCAATGCGGTGGGCTATAAGATATACTGGAGAGATACCACCTCCCCTACTTGGGACCATAGCCGATATGTTGGGAATATAACTCATTATACCTTAGAGGGCATTGTCATAGACAACTTCTTTTTTGGGGTTAGCGCCGTGGGAGCCAATGGCTTTGAAAGCCCTGTTAGGTTTCCGAACAGGATTTTAAGGTAAACCTAGTAAAGTTAATTTTGAAACGTACCTAATAATACAAAGACCATATCATCTTAAAATGAAAAAAATAACTACAATTTTACTTTTGGCCATAGGGTTTAACTCTTTTGGACAAGAACAACCCTTTACAGAACAGGATACACTTCGCGGCAGTATTACCCCGGAGCGATCTTGGTGGGACCTTAAGTTCTATCATTTAAAAGTGGAAGTAGAACCGGATAAAAAGTATATTTCCGGAAGTAACACCATTCGCTATACGGTATTGAGCCCGCATGAGCGACTTCAAGTAGATCTGCAACCCCCGTTGAAGATAGAGAAGGTTACTCAGGACGGACAGCCCTTATCCGTAGATTCCAACGGAAATGCCCATTTCATCAATTTAAAGAAAAATCAACAAGTAGGAGCTACCAATGAGGTAGTTGTTTACTATTCCGGACATCCTAAAGAGGCGGTCCGTGCACCATGGGATGGTGGTTTCTCATGGAAAAAGGATGACAATGGCAAACACTTTGTAGCGACCTCTTGCCAAGGTTTGGGGGCCAGTATCTGGTGGCCCAACAAGGACCATATGTATGATGAGGTAGATAGTATGGCCATTAGTATTACTACCCCAAAAGATCTCATGGACGTGTCTAACGGTAGATTAAAAAAAATAGAGGATCACCAGGATACAAGAACCTACCATTGGTATGTAGACAACCCAATCAACAACTACGGGGTTAACATAAACATTGGGGATTACGTACACTTTGGGGAGACCTATCCAGGAGAAAAGGGAGACCTAAGCATGGACTACTACGTGCTCAGGGACAATAAGGAAAAGGCAGAAAAACAATTTAAACAAGCTCCTTTGATGATAGAAGCCTTTGAACATTGGTTTGGCCCCTACCCTTTTTATGAGGATGGTTTTAAATTGGTTGAAGTTCCCTATCTTGGTATGGAACACCAAAGCTCTGTAACCTACGGCAACAAATATATGAACGGATATTTGGGTAGGGATTTGTCCGATACCGGTTGGGGGCTAAAATTTGATTTTATTATCATCCATGAATCTGGCCATGAGTGGTTTGCCAATAACATCACCTATAAAGACATAGCTGATATGTGGATCCACGAAAGTTTTACGGCCTATTCTGAAAACCTATATCTGGATTATCATTATGGAAAAAAGGCCTCTGCCGATTATGTTATAGGGACCCGTAGCAATATAAAAAACACTACACCAATAATAGGCACCTATAATGTAAATAAGGAGGGATCTGGGGACATGTATTCCAAAGGTGCCAATATGCTGCATACCCTAAGGCAACTTATAGACGATGATGAAAAATGGCGCAGCATACTAAGAGGGCTTAATCGTGAATTTTACCATAAAACGGTTACCACACAAGAAATAGAGGGTTATATTAGCGAGCAGTCCGGTATTGACCTGACCCAATTTTTTGACCAATATTTGCGTAATGCCCAATTGCCTATCTTTGAATACAAAATTGAAGGACAACAGTTACATTACCGTTATAGCGATATTGTTAGTGGTTTTGATATGCCCCTGAAGCTTATGGTAAATGGTACCGAGGAATGGATTTATCCAAGTTCGGACTGGAAAAAAAACACCTATAAAAAAGCTATACAGTCTGTTGTGGTTGACAGGAACTTTTATATAGAGGTTGAAAAAAAATAATTTTTGAAAATTATAAAAGAATATTATTTTAAGACACACACGGAATGGCGGGCGTGGCTTCATGATCATCATGCAAGCAGTAAGGGTGTTCATCTAATTTTTTACAGTGTAGCGCACGAACAGGAAAGTATGAGGTGGGAAGAAGCCGTAAAAGTTGCTCTTTGTTTCGGATGGATAGACAGTACGGTAACAAGTCTTGGGGAGGGAAAACGACGACAATATTTCTGCCCAAGAAAACCTAAGAGTCCTTGGAGCAAATTGAACAAAAAACACCTTCAAGAACTTATATCCGCTGGAAAAATGCACACTAGTGGGTTAGATAAAATTTCAGAGGCGAAAAAAGATGGATCTTGGAATGCCTTGGATGATGTTGAAAATGGGATTATCCCAAACGATTTACAAGAAGCTTTAGACAAAGTTCCGGAAGCTCTTAAAAATTACCATGGTTTTGCAAGAAGTTACAGAAAGAGTTATCTCTACTGGCTTAAACAAGCAAAACGGACAGAAACCAGGCAGAAGCGCATCCGTGAAATAGTGCAACTATGCAAAGAAAATATAAAGTCGCGTTATCCATGACAAATGGATTTCGCCATAATAAAAATTTAAAAAATACTAAATGGAAGTAAACTTAGCGGTATTGATAGACGGTGACAACATACCATCGGCCTACGTAAAGGAAATGATGGAAGAAATAGCCAAATACGGGAACCCCACCATAAAAAGGATTTATGGGGATTGGACCAACCCCAAATTGGTAAAATGGAAAAACCTTCTCTTGGAAAATGCCATAACGCCTATTCAGCAATATGCCTATACAACAGGTAAAAATGCAACGGACTCGGCCATGATCATTGATGCCATGGACATTTTGTACTCCAACAAGGTTAGTGGTTTTTGCATTGTTTCCAGTGATAGCGACTTTACCCGTTTGGCAACCCGTTTGCGGGAAGCAGGGATGAATGTAATTGGTATAGGGGAAAAGAAAACGCCCAACCCTTTTATTGTAGCCTGTGACAAATTTATTTATATAGAGATCCTTAAAAACCAATCAGAGGAGAGTACTTCGGAAAGCACGGATAGCAAGCGTGGCAAGAAAGACGATGTGGACAAAATTACCAAGAAGGAAATTAAACTTATAGCCTCTACCATTTCCGATGTGGCAGACGATGATGGTTGGGCCTTTCTTGGAGACGTAGGAAGTCTATTGCAGAAAAAACAACCCAATTTTGATTCAAGAAATTACGGCTTTCAAAAACTAACTCCTTTAATAAAATCCATTAAAAACTTTGAAGTAGACCAAAGGGAAAATTCCAAGGGTAGGTTTAAATTAATATATGTAAGAAATAAATAGTTGCATTCGTATTATATTGTCGTGCAATAAGTAATTCCAGTATGGTTGACACCTGTTTACATTAGGTGAATGGAAATATCATTTAACTTAAAACCTATGATAAAATGAAAAAAATAAGTGTACTTCTTTATGCTGTATTCTTCTTTTCTTGTTCACCTTCAAAGGAGAAAGTCAGCCCTACGGCCATTTTAATATCCAATGTTAACATTATTGACGTAGACCAGGGCAGCGTACTGGAAAAACGACAGCTTGTCATTGACTCCGGACTTATTAAAAAAATTGGGGAATCTATAGATCACCCCGAAGCGTATACCAATGTAATCCAAGGAAAAGGTAAATATCTCATTCCAGGTCTTGCCGAAATGCACGCCCATATCCCACAACCCCCTACTACAGACCAGCGGATCAAGGAAACCTTATTTTTGTACCTGTCCAACGGCATTACCACTATTCGGGGAATGTTAGGTCATCCTTCCCACCTTAAATTACGGGAAGATGCCCGGGATTGAAAGATTTTAAGTCCCAGAATTTTCACCTCAAGTCCGTCATTTAATGGTAATTCGGTCAAGACCAAAGAAGAGGCCATTCAAAAGGTTGTAGCTTATAAAAATGATGGTTATGATTTTCTAAAAATACATCCGGGTATGCAATTGGAGGTTTTTAACCACATGGTACAAACGGCAAATGAAGTGGATATTCCCTTTGCCGGTCACGTCCCGGTTATGGTTGGAATTCGGCACGCCCTTAAAAGCAAATATGCTTCCATTGACCATGTTGACGGGTTTCTGGAAGGGCTTGTTCCTGAATCCCAGGCGGTAGACCCCAATAAAAATGGTTTCTTCGGCTATGCCTTCACCCCACTTGCGGATACCAATAAAATAGATGAACTGGTGGAATTGTCCAAGGAAAACAAGGTATGGGTAGTACCCACCCAAAGTTTATTTGAAAGGTGGTTTGCCCCTGTTACTTCAGATGAACTATTAAAGCAACCGGAAATGAAATATATGCCCGATGCTACCCTGGCTGATTGGAAAAGAAGAAAAGACGCCTCCACTTCTCCCAAAACCAATTTCAATACAGAACAGTGGGAACAGTTTACCGCTATTAGAAGAGCATTGATACGTAAACTGCAAAAGGCTGGCCACGGCCTGCTATTAGGCTCTGATGCCCCTCAATTATTTAATGTTCCCGGCTTCTCCATTCACCATGAAATGGAGGCGATGATAGCAGCCGGATTAACCCCCTTGGAAATACTACGATCGGGCACCAAAAATCCGGCTATGTACTTTGGAATGGAAGAAAGTTTTGGTCAGATTCGGGAAGGGATGGTTGCCGATATGGTATTGATAAACAACAACCCTTTAAACAATATTTCTGCCCTAAAGGAAATTTCGGGCGTTATGGTAAGGGGAACTTGGCTATCCAAGGAAGAGATTGACAAAAAATTGGAATCAATAGCCAAAAACGCACGAAATAATTAAGAGGGACGTAAGCAATACAATCCAATTTTGCTCCCCATAACCCTTTACCATAAAAAATTCAAAACAGCATTTCCTGGAATTTTAACTAAATCAAAGAGATGGCGATCCAGGGCGACAGCTCTTTAGAAATATAATAATCAACTTAAAAAAGACAATTTAACATTATGAGAAAAATTTTTGGTATTCTAATCCTAATTTCAACTTTCACTTTCACTGCCACTGCACAAGAAAACGGAGAGCATAAATTGGGTTCCTGGTATATGTATTTTGGCACCAACAAAATATCCGAGAAATTTAGCATACATACCGAAGCACAGTTCCGGTATTATGAACAGGCCAAAAATTTTAATCAATTGTTACTACGTACGGGCCTAAACTACCACATAAACCCCAATGCAAGTACTACCTTGGGCTACGGCTATATTGTAACCGATGGTAGTTTTGAGGAATTCCCCACCGAAAACCATCTCTATGAACACCGTATTTTTGAGCGTTTTTTCCTAAAGAACAAAGTTGGACAGTTTCATTTTGAGCACCGATATACTTTGGAGCAGCGCTTTTTAGATTTTGGAGATCGCAAGGATACGCAGCATAGGGCAAGGTATCGTTTACAGTTGACCCTACCCTTGACCAACACCTTTTTTCTTAATTTCTACGATGAGGTTTTTATCAACCTACAGGGTGATACATTTGGTCAGAATCGCCTCTATGCAGCCCTGGGTGTTAACGTCACCGAAAACATGAGTTTACAGTTGGGCTATTTAAAAAATCACTTTTCCGATGCCCATTATGACAGACTGCAAATAGGTGTTACCTATAATCCCGACTTAAGGAGTATGTTGAAAAAAAAATAAGACCATGAATACCCAAAAGATACGTTTTAATAACAGTAAGGGGGAAACACTAATAGGTAAATTAGCATTGCCGGCAAACCAGCAACCGCATAATTTTGTCTTATTTGCACATTGCTTTACCTGCAATAAAAACTTTTCGTCCATACGAAATATTAGTCGAGCCCTAACCTCCCATGGTTTTGGGGTGTTGCGGTTCGATTTTACGGGTCTTGGGGAAAGCGAGGGAGAGTTTGCAGATTCCAATTTTTCTGGCAATGTAGAAGATCTGGTGGATGCTGCCCAATACCTGAAGGATCACCATAGGTCACCTTCCATGCTCATAGGGCACTCCTTAGGGGGGGCGGCCGCTATTTTAGCTTCCCAACATATTAGTTCGGTAAAAGCCGTGGCTACAATAGGTGCCCCTTCGGCACCAGATCATGTAAAACATATCTTTAAAGAAAACTTAGAGACCATTAAGAAGAAAGGCCTTGCAGAGGTCAATATTGGAGGAAGAAGTTTCACTATTAAACAACAGTTCTTACAGGATCTTAAATCCAATGGCTTCCTCGACGGACTAAAAAGCCTGGGAAAGGCCCTTTTGATCCTTCATGCCCCACAAGATACTGTTGTAGCAATAAAAAATGCAGAGGAAATCTATGTTTCTGCCTATCACCCAAAAAGCTTTGTTAGCTTGGACGGTGCAGACCATTTATTGAGCAATTCCAAAGATGCCACCTATGCCGGTGAGATCATTGGAAGTTGGTCCCAGCGTTATCTGGAACTACCAAAAAATTCCGCTTTGGAAACCTCCCATCAAGTGGTAGCCAGCCTTGACGCCGAGGATGGGTTTACCACGCAAATGAAAGTTGGAAATCACTACCTCACCGCCGATGAGCCCATTTCTTTTGGAGGTCAGGACTTTGGACCTTCTCCGTACGAGTTGGTTTCGGCAGGCTTGTCGGCCTGCACGGCCATGACCATACAGATGTATGCCAAAAGAAAAAAATGGGATTTGGAGAATGTGGAAGTGCATACCTCCTATTCCAAAACCCACGCCACAGATTGTGAGAATTGTGAATCTCCCCAAACAAAAATAGATACCTTTCAAAGAAGTATCAAACTAGCGGGCAACTTGGATGAAAAACAAATTTCAAAAATCCTAGAAATTGCCGATAAGTGTCCCGTACACAAAACATTGCACAATACTATTGAGATAAGCACAACATTGG
>JBFHGV010000007.1:0-18202 GCA_041582955.1 Arenibacter sp. | reverse complement strand
GGAAGCATGGCCAACGAGGAGGGAAACTATGAAATCTATGATATTCCTTATGGCACATGGCAATTGCGAATAAGTGCCGTAGGCTTTAAGACAAGTACTTTTATGGTGACTATTAACAGTCCTGAAGTTACTGGAAAAACCTTTCAATTGGCAATGGAAAATCATCTGAGCGAAGTGGAGGTATTTGGAAGGAGAGCTACACACCCCGATAAAATAGAGGCCCTTACCCGTTTACCCTTGGAGCCTTATGAGCAAATCCAGAGTATCTCGGTCATATCGGATAAACTAATAACAAATCAAGGAGCTTTGACTATTTCTGAGGCCACCAAGAATGTTCCAGGAGTCTATACCTTTGCCACCTATGGCAACAAGCGTGAAAGCATGTCGTCCCGTGGTTTTAGGGGTATCCCAATATTAAAAAATGGGGTACGGGTACATTCTGATTTTAGGGGGGTCGGCATTCTGACCGATATGCAGGGAGTAGACAACATACAGGTACTTAAGGGGGCTGCCTCCATTACCCAGGGTGTTGCCACGGACTTGGGGAGTCCTGGTGGAGTCATCAATATCGTGACCAAAACCCCAATATACCAGTTTGGCGGTTCGGTATCACAGCGTTTTGGCAGTTACGGACAAGTAAGGCCAACCTTTGATATATTTGGTCCCATTGATGACAATCAAAAAGTGGCGTTCCGAATCAATGGAGCCTTGGAACGCGCCAATAGTTTTCGTTCTGGAGTAAGTTCTGAGCGCATCTACATTAATCCCTCTTTGCAATGGAAGATAGACGATAGGTCCAAGATTACATTGGAATTTGATCATTTTGATGACAGTAGAACCCCAGATCTGGGTACCGTTAATTTAGGTCCAAACGACCAAAATGCCATCTATGACCTTCCGTCCGATAAATTTTTGGGATTTGAAAACGACAGGTCCCTTACCAAAAACACCACCTATTCTTTACGCTTTGACAGGCAGTTGAACGACAAACTCACTCTAAAGACGGCTTTTTATAAATCCCATTTAAAATTGGACGACAAAGGTGCCAGTTTAGGAAGTGTAGTTGCTATAGACGATGTAGAACAGTACAATTTAAGAACTAGAGGATACTCCACCTCTACCCGAAGTGATAACAATGGCGTATTACAGATTGATCTCATTGGCAATAAGGTACAAACAGGATCTATTAGTCATACCTTTCAGGTGGGATTTGATTACCGTACCTCCCAATTTAGCACTACTTCCCAACAACAAAGTGCCATAGATACCATCAATGTTTTTGAGGCCAATTCCAATGTACTCCCATCTGTTGCCTTGGTAGAAGGGACTCCAGGTGGGGCAGAAAGCAAGTCTTTGGGACTTGTGGCCCAGGATGTAATTTCTTGGACCAACTGGTTAAAGAGTTTTATGGGAGTTAGGTATAGCAGTACCGAAACCATCACCGATATAGAGAATAACAAGAGCGATGCTTTTAGTCCTTTGGGTGGTTTTATAGTTACTCCATACAAAAACATCAACGTATTTGCTTCCTACACCAATAGTGCCTACCCAAGAACAGCGGCCAGACTGGGAGTAAACGGAGAGGCTTTGGGCAATGAACGTTATGACCAATTGGAGGCAGGAATAAAAACCTCTTGGCTGGAAGACCGTCTACGCTTCAATCTTACCTTATTCAAGATCAACAACAAGAATATAAATCTACCTGTTTATGATGAAAACTGGGTAGCCACCGGATACTATCAAAAAGGGGGCAATGATCAGCGTCAAGGAGTGGAAGTAGAACTTACCGGCCGTATACTTGAGAATTTAACGGCCGTTGCCGGGTATTCCTATATTGATGCCCAATACAAGGAACATACCTCTTATGTTTATGGTTCGGCTCCTCTAAATACACCTAAACACACTGCCAATATATATTTGGATTATAAATTTAGCGGTATGCTGGATGGCTTGTCTTTGGGTGGTGGCGTATATTACACTGGAGAAAGACCCATCAACGATTGGTCGTCAGGGGCGGTTACCCACGAAGGTATAGTCCCCAATGAAAAACCTTTTAATGTAGCTGCCTATACCTTGACCAATCTTCAGGCCGGATATAAGTTCAACCATCATTGGGACCTTCGATTAATGGTGAACAATGTATTGGATCAAATAGGATACAATGCTTACAGAACCAGTTATATTAACCAGACAAACCCTAGGACATTCGGTGGAATATTGCGATATACCCTTTAACCATTAACAACTTTTAAAACATGACCAAAAAACCTAAAAAATACACTTTTAGAAAATTAATAAATGACATCCACCTCTGGTTGGGAATAGGCAGTGGGATTATTTTGTTCCTAGTCTGCTTAAGTGGCACCATATTAACATTTGAAGAGGAAATAAAAAGTCTATTTGCCCAGGATTTTAAAGTCGCCCATAGCAACGGAAACAGCCTTTCTTTGGAGCAACTTTCGCAATCCCTGGCACAAGAAGGCACAGTCACCAACATTACCGTGCCGGTTAAAGTAGATGAACCCCTACAATTTACGATAAAAACCTCCCCAAAAGAGAGACGCGGGACTACCTATTTTGTAGACCCCTATTCTGGAGAATATCAAAAGAAGCAAAAATCCCATTTGGATGGTTTCTTTCTAAGTATGTTTAAAATGCACAGATGGCTTTTAATGGATATGAGTATAGGGAGGCCTATAGTTGGCATTGCCACTATCATCTTTCTTTTTTTATCCATTAGTGGAATTGTTTTATGGTTTCCCAAAAAAATGCGTTGGAAAAATTTTAAACCCGGTTTCAAGATCAAGCTGTCTGCAAATTGGAAGCGTATCAATCACGATCTGCATAATACCCTTGGCTTTTACGCCTGTATTTTTTTGGTAATCATGTCGCTTACAGGACTCTTTTGGTCTTTTGAATGGTACCGAGACGCCGGAAGCAAAGTTCTAGGCACCCAAGTTTTTGGCAATCGTGGTGGGGGCCCAAAATTCACCTCAGCCCTTAGCCCCAATGCAGCGGCTTAGACTTTTGAAGAGATCTTGGAAATTTCCGCCCAAGAATTGGATTATATAGGCGAGGTTGGCCTTTCCGTTCCTTCTACGGAAAAAGATGTCTTTACCATTACCAAAAACAATGCTGACAGCTGGTCACCTGTCATAAAGGATAAGCTGGTATTGGACCGTGACGGAACCCTATTGCAAAAAGATCTTTTTAGAAATAAGCCACTAAATGTGCAAATAGCTTCCCTTATAAAGCCCATACACATGGGCACTATTTATGGAACATTCTCTAAAATAATATACTTCTTGGCCTGTTTGATTGCCACTACTCTACCCATTACAGGTACACTAATTTGGATCAATAAATTAAAAGCCAAGAAAAAGAGAAAAAAGAAAGTTGCTTTTGCTTAGATCTTTGACAAAGAAAATCTCCAGATAGGTAACAGGGCCGTTATTGGCCCTGTTTACTTTCTCCAGTAAATCGCAATACCAAATACCCTACAATACCCGATACAACAGATCCTATTAGGATACCTACCTTGGCCGAATCAATAAAAACTACATTGTTCGAAAATGCCAAATTGGCTATAAAAATAGACATGGTAAAACCTACTCCAGCCAAAATAGCTATTCCGGTAACCTGGAGAAAGTTAATGTCCTCTGGCAGCATTGCTATCTTTAATTTAATCCCCAGCCATGACAATAAGGTAACACCCAACAATTTCCCCACGAACAAGGCCAAGGCAATATTAATTATCAATGAGGCATCCAACTCCATATTGGAACCAAACACAACTCCTGCATTGGCCAGGGCAAAAATGGGCATTATAAAATAAGCCACCCAGCCATGGAGTCGATGTTCCAACTTTTGCAATGGCGAGGTAAATTTATCGGTTAAATCTTCCAAGTCGTCCATATGTCCTATTTGCTCATTGGATAAAACCGGAATATTCTCGTTATTGCTTTGGGTGATACCCGTCATTATTTTGGATAAATTATCTTTAAAAGATTGCATATCAATTTTTTGCCGAATAGGTACTGTAAAGGCTACCAATACACCAGCTATCGTTGGGTGTATACCCGATTTTAAGAAAAGTACCCAAATAATTATACCGAGAATTACTGTCCAGTATTTGGAATATATCCCCCTAAATCCAAGAAAAGAGAGAATCAACAACGGAATCAATGCGTATAAAATTAAAAGCCAATCCACACCACCACTATAAAAAATAGCGATGACCATTACGGCCCCTAAATCATCCACTATGGCAAAGGCGGTAAGGAAAATTTTAAGGCTTAAGGGGACCCTATTCCCCAATAGCTTCAAGATTGCCAAGGAAAAAGCAATGTCTGTGGCCATCGGAATCCCCCATCCCTGGGCCGTTTGAGGCGAATCATTCAATAAAAGAAATAAAATCAAAGGAAATATCATTCCCCCTATGGCCGCGAAAAGTGGAAACATTGCTTTTCGCAATCCATTGAGTTCCCCTATCAGCAGTTCCCTCTTGATTTCCAAACCGATCAGAAAGAAAAATAAAGCCATGAGTCCGTCATTGATCCAAAGGATCAGCGGTTTTGTAAGTTGGAAAGTTTCTGAGCCGATGCCTATTTTATATTGCCATAAGGAATTATAGGATTCACTAAAACTGGAATTTGCCCAAATCATGGCTAAGAGCGTGGCAGTAAATAAGAGGATACCACTTAAACTCTCGATTTTTACAAATTTTTGAAAAGGTGTAACAATAATTCTTTTGATCATATAATTTTAATGTGATTAATAAAAAGCCCTAAAGGTAAAAATACATAAATACTTCAAGTTACTATGTACAAGCAATTCCCCATAGATTTTATTTATTACACAGTCGCCCTCCTGCAAATGGCCTCAACCACTCAACTAACAACCTAACAATAAACCTATTACGACGTAATCGCGTACAACAACATGAAAATAGGACCCAATGATAGGTTTTAATCGAATTCTATTTTAGATGTTAACCGCAACATCTTATTGCTCAAAGAAAACAGCCATTGCAAATGTTCCCGAATCAGATGAGCCTCTTGTAAATCCCGTTCCATCTGGGGGTCTGTTCTTAATGCCAGTTCAGGATTATCTGGAAAAGCTCCCGGCAACAGCCGTCTAAAATGTAGGTCAGCATCCTTGGGAGAAGGGTCTATAACAGTCGTTTTATCCTTCAAGGAGCTCATTACTTGGACCAAATTTTCATCTATTTTTGCTGCGGCCTCCTTAAACTTTACCGAAGCTTCCGTAGTAGGGTTGTTCTGTATGTATGTGCTTAAGGAGGCCAAGGACGATAAAAACGAATGGTTTAACACCACCAATTCGTATATTTTATCTACGTGCCTTTGTTTGGATTCCGGTTCCTGTGCCATACGCTGAAAAGCCGACCCTAAATTGGATGTCTCCACAAAAGCTTCCTTTCTTTTCACCTTGAATACGGTGGGGGCTTTTCCCTTCCTTTCGTAGTATTGGCCTATCTGAAGTAAAAATTCCCTATTGGCCTCCACACTTTTTTCTATATGCTGCTTTATTTCCATAAATCCCCAAGCAGGCCATACCCAAAGAATTGCCATAAAGGAAAGTCCCGCACCAATAAGGGTATCCAATATTCTATATTGGATTACAGTAAGTACATCTGGGCTGATAATAGCATATATAAATACCACACTTAAGGTAATAAAAGTTGCCCCTGCCCTATAATTCTTTTGAACCATTGAAAAAGCGATGACCAAGGAAACTATTCCCATTGTACCATACACATAGGGATCCTGTGTTAAAAAGACAATTGCCGTAGCAATGGCCCCTCCTATCAGGGTCCCCATTATCCTGTCCTTGGAACGCTCTTTGGTGAGTCCGTAGCTGGGGCGCATTATTACGATAATAGTAAGTAATATCCAGTACGGATTTTGAAAATCAAAGAAATTACCCACAGCATACCCCAACATAACTGTAACGGCCAATCTAAGGGAGTGTTTAAACAAAACCGACTTAAAACTAAAATTCCTGACCAAGAGACGGGGATCATAATCCAGGGGTACCAAAAATTGCATAGATGTGGCCGTATCTATGGTATCTACAGCGTTCATATCCGGATTGCCCAGCAACCATGTTATTTTTTTAAGCTTATCAACCTGTTTCTCCTGGTATTCCATAAGATTCTGAAGCATAAGAAACCCCTCATAATCCTTGGCTTCCACCTCATTTCGAAAAGAATCAATTTGCTGTTTTAGCTTTTTCAAACATACGATCACATTATTGTTCTTGGGCAGTTTTCGTATTTTACTTCCCTCTTTGGCTATGACTCTCAGCTGATGGGACATTTCATAAATTAAGTCCTGAAAAGTTTTTATATACTCAGGATGATCCTTAAAAAGAGCATCCATCTTATCATAGTTTACGGGGTTGGCCACAGCCGTCTCCAGCATTTCTACCAACTGTGCAAAGACCAACAACCGTTTTGCCTGATAATGGGACCTACCTGAACTTTTACGAGACGATATCAAAATTTCCCTTAGTTTTTCATGATGCTCTATCAGTTCGCTTTGCAACTCGTACAATTTGGACTGCAATTGGGTCCTATCTTCCTGTGGGCCTACCAGTTTTCCCCGCGTCTCCAAGAATTCGGCGGTTAGGATATAGGTTTCTGACAATAGTTCCTCGGTCTGCGCCTTGGGGTTAATACGGTACCACAACATCGCCAAGGAAAGATACCACAGTCCGCCTGCACCAATAAATAAGGCATATTGATATATTTCCAGCTCCGTAGAATCATGGGCAAAGCTCAAGACAAGGGCCAATAAACCCGAAAAACTAATTAAAGAAGCCCTAAATCCGTATACGGAAATAAAGGCTATAGCAAATGTTAACAATCCCAAAATGGGAAGCAACAACCATATTTCCAAATGTAGATAGCCACCTATAAAACTCACCAACATAATGAGGGCGGCCGAAAAGAGAATACCGTACTTTTTGTGCCGAAAACTGCCACTAACATCACTGGGCGAACTCCAAAACGCGCCAAAACAAAATGCCAGCCCCACCTCAAAATATCCCAGTTTTATGCCTAGAACAATAGGGACGGTAACAGCTATGGCTATTAGGATCGCCTTGGAAAAATTAGTGCTCTTCAAGAACAGAATAAGTTCCCTGCCAGACGGGAAAGTGGTTGGGCCAAATAACTTCACTTTGCAATGGTTCAGGCATAAAGATACAACTAGATTAAGAGGACAACAAATGATGCCTAACTGCATTTGGGATATTTTGCCCAATGAAACCAGCCACCCCTTTAACCAGGCAAGAATTTGAATTGAACTTTAAAAATGATATTTTTGTTTAATCATTTTTATTAAATAATGAACAGCGTTAAAAGCACCTTTAGCATTAAGGACCTTGAGAATCTTTCCGGTATCAAGGCCCATACTATCAGAATATGGGAAAAACGCTACAACCTATTGCAACCGAGCAGAACGGACACCAATATTAGATGCTATGACATAGAAAACCTTCAAAAGCTTTTGAACGTTACCTATCTCTATAACAACGGATTTAAAATTTCCAAGATTTCGGCACTGGGTCATGAGAAAATTACAGTTGTAGTCAGGGATTTGGTTTCGGAACAAAAAGCTAATGAGCATATACTTAGTTCTTTTAAACTGGCCATGTTGAATTTTGACCAGGTACTTTTCTCCGAAACATACAACAAGCTTTTAAAAGAAAAATCGTTCCAAGACCTATTCTATCAGGATTTTATTCCTTTACTGTCCGAGCTGGGCATGCTGTGGCAAACCAATACCATTACCCCGTGCCACGAACATTTTATTTCTAACCTGATAAAGCAAAAAATACTGGTCAATACCGAAAAATATCAGTCCCAAAGCCCTAGTAATACCACAAAAACCTTTATTTTATTTCTTCCGGACAATGAAATCCATGAACTAGGACTCTTGTTCCTTAATTACGAAATTCTACGGAAAGGCTATCGGGCAATTTTCCTTGGCCCTAGTATACCTATAGACAAATTAAAAGATTTTCTTAGCCTGTACAACAACCTTATATTTCTATCCTATTTTACCGTAAAGCCCGATAGTGACAAGGTTAATTCCTATCTAATGGATTTTTATGAGGAATTATTACTAAACAGCGATGCGGAACTATGGATATTGGGTAGGATGTTAAAGCAAGTCAACACCAAAAAGCTGCCTAAAAAAATTATTCCCTACTTCCGTTTAGACGAATTGGTTAAAAAGCTGTAACAGCTTTAAAGACCATTGCCCCAAAAATATAAAGTCAGAAAAAACCGCCATTCCCTACCGGGAACACGCCCTGGACGTCCCTGAACCCTTGATACTTTTCTCCTGACAAACAATCCTTTAGAAATTGAATATTCAAGTACAATGGCCAAGCCCCATAGAATTGGTCTTCAAATAATATGAAACAGCTGTATTCATAATGTCAAAGTTAAATTTTGTTTAATATTTATCAAAAAAGGTTAAACATTTTGTATCTTGATCCTTATAATTTAACACTATGGCCAAAAAGAAATCCATTCTAGAAAACGACATCATCTCCCTATATATGGATTATGTTCTAGAGCATCATGAAAAACCAAAATCGGTTTACGCCTTTGCCAAGGCCAATAATTTTGAAGAATCAGAATTTTATTCGCTTTTTGGTTCCTTTGAAGCCGTAGATAAGAAGATTTATAAAACATTTTTCACCAATACCCTAATCTTATTGGGCAAAAGCAAAGACTATGGTGGCTATGACGCCAGAAATAAGCTACTAAGTTTCTACTTCACATTTTTTGAGCATTTGACAGCCAACAGGAGTTATGTAGTATTCAGCTTGCACAAGCACAAGAATCACATTAAAAGTTTATCCCTATTGTCCGATCTAAAAAGAGCTTTTACGAGCTATATAGAGGAATTGGAAATTGAAACTTTGGATATAAACCAGAAGGACATTGATAAAATAAAAAAAAGGGCTTTACGGGAATCGGCCTGGTTACAGTTGGTATTGACCATTAAATTTTGGTTGGATGATAGCTCTGCATCCTTTGAAAAGACCGATATTTTTATAGAGAAATCGGTAAACGCCAGTTTTGACGTCCTAAATGTAGCTCCCATAAAAAGTATCATTGACTTAGGTAAATTCATTTTCAAGGAAAAAATGCACAACAACTAATTTTGACCGATGAAAACCATAGACAATATTCCTGTTTCCAAAATACAGCGTGCCTCCAAATTGGTTTCCACAGGAGCCAAGGTAGGGGTAAACTACCTTAAGTATTACGGAGATAAATTGACCAAGACAGAATTGGAAGCCAGGTCCAGACTAAATCAGAACAATGCCGAGGATATTTATGACAGTCTTAAGCAATTAAAGGGCAGTGCCCTAAAAGTTGCCCAAATGCTGAGCATGGAAAAAAGTATTATGCCACGGGCCTATGTGGAGAAATTTTCTTTGGCCCAATTTTCCGTACCCCCTTTATCCCCTCCCCTAGTACTAAAAACCTTTAAAAACTATTTTGGCAAATTGCCCAATGAATTATATGATTCCTTCAACACTACTTCGGTAAATGCTGCCAGTATTGGCCAGGTCCATTTGGCAGCGAAAAATGGGAAAAAACTTGCTGTGAAAATCCAATATCCCGGAGTTGCCGAAAGTATAGCATCAGATTTGGCCTTGGTAAAGCCCATTGCAATAAAAATGTTCAATATCAAGGGAAAAGATTCTGACAAATACTTTAAGGAAGTTGAAGGAAAACTTATTGAGGAAACAAATTATGTACTGGAAATTGAACAAAGTAAAGAGATAGCCCAAGCGTGTTCAGGAATTCCAAATCTTCTGTTTCCCCATTATTACGAAGAATTGTCTTCGGAGCGAATTATTACCATGGATTATATGGAGGGCGAACACCTCTCTGAATTTACGGCACACAATAAAGATTGGGCAAAATCCAACCAATTGGGGCAGGCCTTATGGGATTTTTATATGTATCAAATTCATAAGTTAAGGAAAGTCCACGCCGATCCCCACCCTGGAAATTTTTTAATTTCCAAAGATGCCCAGTTGATCGCTTTGGATTTTGGCTGTATGAAATCCATACCACAGGATTTCTATGAACCCTATTTTGAATTGGCCAAACCCGAAAATATTTCGGACAGAGGCTATTTTGTTTCCAAATTATATGAGTTGGAGATTCTGCGTAAGGACGACACGGCAGCGGAAACCGAATTCTTCACCAACATGTTTCATGAATTATTAAGTTTGTTCACACTACCTTTTCATGCAGAAACCTTCGATTTTTCCAATTCTGGCTTCTTTGGAAAGATAAACGATCTGGGGCAACGCTACGCCCAGAACACCCAACTGCGAAAAATGAACGCTAATAGAGGTTCCAAACATTTTATTTATATTAATAGAACATTCTTTGGATTATATAATCTTATGTTCGATTTAAAAGCAAAAAACATAAAGATCCATAATTTTAAAGATGCCTAAAGTACTTTGACCATCAATGATGTAATAAAGACCAATAGATGAATATTCTCGTAACCGGCGCCACAGGGTATATAGGAAAACGTTTAATCCCCATTTTAATCAATGAAGGGCATCATGTGGTCTGTGCCGTAAGGGATAAGTTAAGAGCGGACAAAACACATCTTGAGGAGGACCTCATTACGATAGTAGAGTGCGATTTCCTAAAACCGGAAACCCTCAACAGTATCCCCAAAGACATTGATGTGGCCTATTATTTGATCCACTCCATGTCTAACTCCTCCAATGATTTTTCAAGTTTGGAGGCTCGTTGCGCTTCCAATTTTAAAGCCTATTTTTCCACTTTACCATTAAAGCAAGTCATTTATTTAAGTGGTATTACCAACGAAGAACAATTATCCAAACACCTCAGCTCCAGAAAAAATGTAGAAGAAATATTAGCTTCAGATTCCTATGCACTTACCATTTTCAAGGCAGGAATAATAGTAGGGTCCGGAAGCTCCTCCTTTGAGATCATAAGGGACCTAGTGGAAAAGTTGCCCATTATGGTAGCCCCAAAATGGCTTAACACCAAAACACAACCCATAGCCGTACGGGACGTATTGGCATTCCTGTCCAGAGCTAAAGGAAAGAAAGAACTCTATAATAAAACATATGATGTCTTTGGTCCAGAAATACTGACCTACAAACAAATGCTATTAAAGTTCGCAGAAACAAGAGGGCTAAACCGATATATACTGACCGTTCCCGTCATGACTCCAAAACTCTCTTCCTACTGGCTATATTTTGTAACTTCTACCTCCTACAAACTGGCAACTACTCTAGTAGATAGTATGGGTGTTACTATAGTGGGAAAACCTAGCAATATCAATAAAATATTGGGAGTAGACCCTATAACCTACAAAGAGGCGGTAAAACTGGCCTTCGAAAAAATTGAGCAAAATAGCATTATCTCCAGTTGGAAAGACAGTATGGTGAGTAGTGGGCGATTAAAAAAAAGTTTGTACAAATACGTAAATGTTCCTAAATATGGCTGCTTTAAAGACTATAAGGAGCGCCTTGTTAAAAATGAAGAAGACACCATAAACAAAATCTGGTCTATAGGTGGTGCCACAGGCTGGTACTATGGAAATTTCTTGTGGAAAATTAGGGGCTACATTGATAAATTAGTGGGTGGAATTGGCCTGCGACGAGGCCGTACGCACACTTCAGAACTGGCTGCCGGTGATGCCCTGGATTTTTGGAGAGTAATTTTTAGCGACAAAAACGAAAAGAAATTACTGCTGTATGCCGAGATGAAACTTCCCGGTGAAGCATGGCTAGAATTTAAAATTGAAAAAGGACTTCTAAAGCAGACTGCTACCTTTAGACCACGTGGGGTGGCCGGCCGACTCTATTGGTATAGCGTATACCCCTTTCACGGGTTTATATTTAATGGCCTAATCAACAAACTGGTAAACAACTAACTGTATTGTACATAGTCATCTTCTATTGCACTATAAGAAAATAGAATTCCATTTTGTTTAACTTTTATCACAATTTATTAAACATTTTGTAAATTTGAATGGATTAAAATTACAATGGTTCTAGATACGTCAAATAAAAATAAGAATATAGTTTTGCTTATCAACGATTTGGTAGGCAAACCTTATGGCTTTATACAGCTTGTAAAAATGAAAGGTAGTTTTAGCAAAAAGATGATTATAGCTAATGCAGGCGCCAATATGAGCATTTATACAAATAAAGTTAATGCCGTGACCCTTGCAGACGTAGAGCTTAGACCGCTGGGGATATTGATTAGAATTTTTAAGGGCATAAAAACGTTTACTTGGGTAGTGCCTTTCTATCAACTGGTGCTGTACAAAAAGGACTTTAGCACTATACATGCCCATGGACGTTTTTTACGGTTTAAAAAAGACCATATATTTGAAAGAAATAAGGCCTTTTTTTATAAAATTTTGGATCAGAAAGCAGCATATGATTCAAAATATGGATCCTTGGAATATAGTTGATCGTTCAACTTTGGCCTGAAATATAGCCCTGTAAGGAAAGACATTGGTTATTTTAATAATATGGACCAATCACTTGGTGCAATGGCAGAAGTAAATAAGAAAGCATTTTGGCCCTCAGGCATTTGGCCACTCTGCATTTGGATATAAAGCATTGAAAGGAAGCTAGTGGCTATACGACAAAAACAAGACATTTTACGAAATCAAATTTTTAAATCACTTTTAAATTTTATTTCTAACTCAATTTAAAAATCTCATCGTGCTTTGCCAAGTGTAGCAGATACACTGGGACAGCACATAAAAAAGACCGAATGAAAATAGACGCATTAGTTGCCAACAAAAAAAACACCCCGGTATTAAATGGCTTTACCCACGGGGAAATTGGGGATGATCACCTATTTACAGGGGTAGAAACCCCAATGAAATCCGATGCATTTGCCCTATCGGACTCCGAGAAAAAAGAGCGTATAGCCCAACTTTTCCATGAAATTATGGATGTAATGGGGCTAGACCTTACAGACGACTCCCTGAAAGGAACCCCGGAACGGGTTGCCAAGATGTATATTGATGAAATATTCTCTGGACTAAACCCTAAAAATAAGCCTAAGGTGGCCTTGTTTGATAACAAATACCAATACAATCAAATGCTGGTAGAAAAGAACATAACCTTCTATTCTAACTGCGAACACCACTTTGTTCCCATAATAGGGAAAGCCCATGTGGCCTACATCTCTTCTGGAAAGGTAATTGGTTTGTCCAAATTGAACAGAATTGTTCAATATTATGCCAAACGACCACAGGTACAGGAGCGACTTACCAATCAGATAGCGGAAGATTTAAAACAGATTTTAGGTACCAATGATGTTGCTGTAATCATTGACGCCAAGCATTTGTGCGTTTCTTCCCGTGGTATCAAGGACGATACCTCGGCAACGGTTACCTCTTTTTATGGAGGTGCGTTTAACACCCCATCAAAAATAACAGAATTACAGAACTATATAAATCAATAACGTCATGGATATCATTGAAGAAGCATTGGAATTTGAACAAAGAAAACTAAAGTCGCTTTCAACAAGTGACAGGGTAGAGATTTCAAGAAAAGCCAAAGCCTTGATCTTAGGCTTAAACGAAATCTATAAACGAAAGAAAGATGATCAGATTATGGACATCATGAAGCGTTTAACAGCTATAAAACGTAAAGTGGAGAAACGATTAAATGGAAAGCACTTGATGACCAATATATAATTTGCGGCACCTATGAAAACTATGGTCATAATTGGTGGTAGCAAAGGAATAGGTTTGGCTATTGTAAAAACAATGTTAAACACCCATAAGGTAATAAACATAAGTAGGTCTAAACCAGAAGTGGACCACAGTAACCTCTCCCTTTACCCTTGTGATATACTCCAGGACAATTTGCCCGAAATATCCACTATGGATGCTTTGGTATATTGTCCTGGCAGTATTAACCTAAAACCAATTGCCCAACTGAATATGGACGATTTTAGGGAAGACTTTGAAATTAATGTGATGGGAGCGGTAAAGACCATTAAAAAATACTTGGACATTCTAAAAGAGGGAACTAACCCTTCCCTATTACTCTTTAGCACGGTTGCTGCTAAATTGGGCATGCCTTACCATGCCAGTATTGCTACGGCAAAATCGGCTGTAGAAGGTTTGGTAAAATCCTTGGGAGCAGAACTGGCCCCAACTATTAGGGTAAATGCCATTGCCCCAACGGTAACCCATACACAATTGGCTTCAAAACTTTTGCGCAATGATAAGATGATTGAAAATATAAAAGATCGGCACCCGTTAAAAAAATACCTTGCCCCCCAGGAGGTTGCCCATATGGCTCAATTCCTTTTATCGGAGAAAGCCTCCGCTATCTCAGGACAGGTATTTGAAATGGATTGCGGCATTGTTAGTTTTAAAATTTAAGGTCAAATTGCTGATACCACAGCTGTGGTATGGCCAATTGCCCAAATAACTACCACACATTAAAGGATATTCCTAAAATTACCACCCATTTTTGTAACCATTGGATGGGAGCAATGCAAGGCCAAGATAAAATTAACCCTAATTTTGGCTTCGCTATTAATTGCATTTAAACTATTTTTGCCTTGTTATAAACATTAGAAAATAATTTCCCGATTAGTCGGAGACTCTGGGCATACTTTACCCCATTTAAATGCACTAAAGCCCCCCCTATTACAATTTTATAAATAGTTTAGGTCAACACCTTTGTAATAATTATATGTTTAACTTGAGAGCAAATTCTTACTAAACAATAAGAAATTGAACACGCCTAGGAGCAACCAAAAAGTACAGGAAGAGTACAACAAGATCTTTATTGAGCAGGCGCCTACTGCCATAGCCATGCTTGATAAGGACATGAAGTACATTGCCGTTTCACAACGCTGGCTAGAGGACTATAAGATGGTGGGAAAGGAAATCATTGGTCACTCCCATTACGATATCTTTCCCGAAATAGGTGATGACTGGAAAGAAAATCATAGGAAATGTTTACAGGGAGAAATAAATAAGTGTGATGAAGCTCCATTTAGGCGAGCTGACGGTTCCATACAATGGATCTATTGGGACGTACGTCCCTGGTATATTCCAGATGGTAGCATTGGCGGATTGATCATGCACACCGGTGATATTACCCATCTAAAGGAAAAAGACCTGGAAAAAAGCAGGATAGAAGCCATATTGGAAAAGACCAATGAAGTGGCCCGCATAGGCACCTGGGATTTTAACCTGATAAAAAATGAAATTTTCTGGAGTAAAATAACAAAGGAAATACACGAGGTAACCGAAAATTACAAACCCAATTTTGAGGAATGCCTACTTTTTTTCAAAGAGGGAAAAAGTAGGAAAAAGGCAGTTAATGCCATCAACGAGGCCCTGGCTCACGGTACCCCCTTTGATCTGGAATTTGAAATAGTAACCGCAAAAGGCAATAGTCTATGGGTACGCGCCATTGGTAAATCGGAGGCTACCGAAGGAAAAACAAATAGACTCTTTGGGATATTTCAGGATATCAACAAAATAAAACTTTCAGAATTGGCCCTGGATAGGGCACATTCCGAATTAAAAGCCATATTTAATTCTAGGTCTATTGCCATTATCTCTACCGACAAATACGGTATTATTAAAAACTTTAACCGGGGAGTAGAAGCCCTATTAGGGTATAAGGCCAATGAAGTAATTGGTTTGGAAAGACCCAGTGTCTATCTCCTTAAGGAAGAAGTTGAAAAATTTACAAAAGATATAGCAGAATCATTTGGCAAAAAAGCGGATAACTTTAACCACTATACAGACCTATCCAACAGCGAATTAAACGATACCAGGGAATGGACCTATAAGAGAAAAGACGGCTCCACTTTTCCTGCGCTTTCTACCCTGTCTACCATTAAAAATAGCAAAGGCAAGAACAACGGTTTTATAGCGGTAACAACCGATATTTCCGATATTAAAAAAGTAGAAAACGAACTGCTCCGGAAAAACCAAATGTTGAATGTGGCAGAGAAAATAACTTTAATGGGACATTGGCAATGGGATATCATTAGCAATGTGGTAAAGTGGTCCGCCAACTTGTATTCTATTTTTGGCATTGATGAAAGTCTAACTAATTTAACCTATGAAACCTATTTCAGTTTTGTTCACCCTAATGACAAAGAAATAGTAACCCAATATTTTGATAAAGCGGAAAAGGACGGGACCTTTCATAGTTTTACCCACCGCATTATAACTAATACGGGAAAAACAAAAACGGTACAACTACTTGCTGAAATTATAACCAATGACCAAGGCAAGGTTATAGAAATGATTGGTACCTGCCAGGATGTAACAGAGCAAAAAATGGCGGAGAAGAAATTTAGGGGCCTTTTAGAATCGGCCCCAGATGCCATGGTTATTGTTAATGCCAAAGGAAAAATACAGCTCATTAATAAACAGGCAGAAAAATTATTTGGGTACCAATCAGAAGAATTGCACAATAAGTCTGTAGAGATCCTTATTCCTTCCAAATTTACCACCAAGCATATCACCGACCGTAAACGTTTTTTCCAGGCTCCAAAAACAAGGATTATGGGCGAAGGAAAAGAGCTGTATGCCTTGAAAAAAAATGGGATGGAAATACCCATTCAAATAAGCTTGAGCCCTCTTCATACAGAAGAAGGGCTATTGGTATCAGCAGCGATACGGGATATTACCAAACAGAAATTGGCAGAGCAAAAAATTATTGAGTCCAAAGAAAACTTGGAAATCATAGCCGAAAAGCTAAGGCACCAAAACAAACAACTTGCAGACTTCACCCATATCACTTCCCACAACCTGCGTGCGCCGGTGAGCAACCTAAACGCATTGCTATCTTTATATAAGGAATGTGCCAATGAAGTAGAAAAAAATGATTTGTTCAACAAATTTGAAACGGTAATCCACCATCTTACCTCTACCCTGAACACCCTTATGCTGGCCTTAAAAATAGAAAGTGAGGATTTTGAGGAAGATTTGGAAACTATATGTTTTGAAGATATGTTGTACAAAACAAAAGAAATATTAAGCGGTGAGATCATAAATTCGGGCAGCATAATAAAAAGTGATTTCTCTAAATGCCCACAAATCAGGTATAAAAGAATATATTTAGAGAGTATTTTCCTGAACCTAATTGGCAATGCCATTAAATATAGATCACAGTCGCGTACCCCGGAAATTTACATTGAGTCGGCCTTAACCCATGAAGGAAAAGCAGTATTAACCTTTAAAGACAACGGCCTGGGCATTGACCTGAAAAGACACGGACATAAATTATTTGGTTTAAACAAAGTATTCCACAGACACCCTGATGCCAAAGGGGTTGGTTTATTTTTAACCAAAACACAAATAAAGGCAATGGGTGGCAATATATCGGCATCCAGTAAAGTAAATGAGGGAACAACCTTCACCATAAATTTTTAATTAACAAAATATGCGTACACTAACCAAGATATGTATTGTTGATGACGACGACGTTTACAGATTTACTATTGTAAAAACATTGGAATCACTTAAGTTACCCACACAGACCATGGCGTTTTCCGATGGGGAGCAGGCCATCAACTTTATACTGGACCACCTCAACGAAGATACAGAACTTCCAGATATTATCTTTTTGGATATTGACATGCCCGTTATGGATGGGTTTCAGTTTATGGAGGAATATGAAAAAATTAAACCCGAGGTTAGCAAAGACATTATTATTTATATGGTCTCTTCCTCCTTGGACCCTGTAGACATTGATAGCGCTAAAAAAATAGCTGCAATTACGGACTATATTGTTAAACCCATAGGTTCTGACCGATTAAAATCAATTCTGGAAACGCTACAAAATTAGAAATCTTTGATCCATAAAAACATATGGTCAACCCAGATGTTAATTTTTTCAATGTGTTGCCCTGGGATAGTATAATTTCCTGGGGCAACTCTACACGCATTAAAGAATTATCTATCTAATTCAAACAGATCAGTCTCAACTTCAAAGTTCTTTCTATTTACGAGATTTCATTCTTTTTTGTTGTTTTGGGCCTATTCTCAACATTCATTAAACTAATGTGCGCGCATCAAGAATTTAGTTTGTAACGTCCTTACCTTAATGCATATAACAACTTACAAAACAAATATCCCCTCCT